>NZ_JCBANA010000099.1:0-20604 GCF_059760725.1 Achromobacter sp. 1014246743 | reverse complement strand
TATATATGTGCATGCATACTACTGTATATGTAGAACATACTTGCTAGAGAGTATCTGTAACGGTTACGTTTATTTTTTTTTGTTAAAATGCGACGCAAGCACCGAGATTCAACCATAACACGTTTTCGCCGGCAGCTCAGAAGGTGTAAAAGAGAAGGGTAAAAGAAGGCGCGGGGCAAACCCGCCGTGCCGCAGAATCCCGCCAAGACGGTGGTGCTGGACCTGGCCGTGCTGGATACGCTGCACGCGCTGGGCGTGGACGTGACCGGTGTGCCTGCGGCCGCCAAGCTGCCGCCGCAACTGAGCCAATACGCCGACAAGCGCTACCTGAAGGTCGGCAGCATGTTCGAACCGAACTACGAAGTGATCCACGCGGCCGCGCCGCAGGTCATCTTCGTGGCCGGGCGCTCGGCGCCCAAGTACGACGAGCTGGCCAAGCTGGCGCCCACGGTCGACCTCACCGCCGACGCCAAGGATCTGGTGGGCAGCGTGGTGCGCAACACCGAGACGCTGGCCGCCATCTACGGCAAACAGGCGCTGGCCAAGGAAAAGCTGGACGCGCTGCGCGCCTCGATCTCGGCGCTGCACGGCCAGGCCGCCAACGCCGGCACGGGCCTGATCGTGCTGACCACGGGCGGCAAGATGAGCGCCTACGGCCCGGGCTCGCGCTTTGGCGTGATTCACGATGCCTTCGGCATTGCGCCCGCCGCCAAGGACCTGAGCGTGTCGAACCACGGCCAGGCGATCTCGTTCGAGTTCATCGCCCAGACCGATCCGGACTGGCTGTTCGTGATCGACCGCGATGCGGCCATCGGGCGTGAAGGCACGTCGGCCCAGCGCATGCTGGACAACGACCTGATCCGTCCGACCAAGGCCTGGAAGCATCAGCGCGTGGTCTACCTGAACGGCTACAACTGGTACCTGCTGGGTAGCGCGGGCCTGACCGCGATGCAGCAGAACGTGGACGATATCGCCCGCGCCCTGTCGGCGGCGAAGTAAACGCATGGCGCGCAACACGGGGGCGGGCAGGTGAAGGCTGGCGGGGCGATCAGGGGCTGGGCGGGGCTGGCGGCGTTGTTGCTGTTGCTGTTGGGGCTGTGCGCGGCCAGCGTCAGCCTGGGCGCTGGTTCGTTTTCGTTCGCGGCGCTGACCGGCGGGCCGGATGCCGAGCGCGCCTGGCGCCTGCTGCTGGTCAGCCGCGTGCCGCGCACGCTGGCCTTGCTGCTGGCCGGCATGTCGCTGGCGGTGGCCGGACTGATCATGCAGATGCTGGTGCGCAACCGCTATGTGGAACCGACCACCGCCGGCACCGTCGAGTCGGCGACGCTGGGCATCCTGGTGGTGACCCTGCTGGCGCCGGACACGCCGGTCATCGGCAAGATGCTGACGGCCACCGGCTTCGCGCTGGCCGGCACGCTGCTGTTCCTGGCGCTGCTGCGGCGCGTGCCGCTGCGCACGCCGTTCATCGTGCCGCTGATCGGCCTGATCCTGGGCGGCGTGATCCATGCGGTGACGACCTTCGTGGCCTACCGCTACGACCTGCTGCAATCGCTGCATGCCTGGACCACCGGCGATTTTTCCGGCGTGCTGCGCGGCCGCTATGAGTTGCTGTGGATCGGCTTCGGCCTGGCCGCGGCGGCTTACCTGGCAGCCGACCGCTACACGGTGGCCGGCATGGGCCGCGCGTTTGCCGCCAACCTGGGCCTGAACCACGCGCGCCTGACGCTGATGGGCCTGCTCATCGTGTCGGCGATTTCCGCCGTGGTGGTGGTGACGGCGGGCGGCATTCCGTTCCTGGGCCTGATCGTGCCCAACGCGGTGAGCCTGCTGCTGGGCGACAACATGCGGCGTTCGATTCCCTGGGTGGCGGTGCTGGGCGGCGTGTTCGTGCTGGCCTGCGACATCATCGGCAGGCTGGTGATCCACCCCTATGAGGTGCCGCTGGGCACGGTGGTGGGGGTGGTGGGCAGCATCCTGTTCCTGTGCCTGTTGCGCAGCCGCAGGGGGCGCCGTGGCTGAACCCGTGTTTCGAACCGCATTGCGGGCCGCGACCCCGCGTTCGCCCCAGGCCTGGCGCCTGGCCGGGCTGGCCGTGTTGGCAGCGCTGTGCGTGGCCGGCTTCATGACACTGGGCGCCAACGGCCAGTGGTCGTTCGTGATTCCGTTTCGCGGCGGCAAGCTGGCGGCGATGCTGCTGGTGGCCTACGCGGTGGCGGTGTCGTCGGTGCTGTTCCAGACCATCACGCACAACCGCATCCTGACGCCCGCCATCATGGGCTTCGATGCGCTGTACCTGCTGATCCAGGCGGTGGTGGTGTTCGGCTTTGGCCAGATGGCGGGAGCGGTGAACCATCCCGTGGCGGCCTTCGCGCTGGAGGTGTGCGCCATGACGGCGTTCGCCTGCCTGCTGTTTCGCTGGCTGTTCACCGACGCGGTGCGCAGCCTGCACCTGATGATGCTGGTGGGCATCGTGTTCGGCCTGCTGTTTCGCAGCCTGTCCAGCTTCGTGGTGCGCCTGATCGACCCCAATGAATTCCTGGTTCTGCAAGACCGCATGTTCGCCAATTTCAATTCGGTGCGCACGGGCCTCTTGCCCTTTGCCCTGGCCGCGGTGGCGGCGGCGACCCTGCTGGTCTGGCGCATGCGGCGGCGCTACGACGTGCTGGCGCTGGGCCGCGAGATTGCGCTGAACCTGGGCGTGGACTACCGCCGCACGCTGCTGTTGACGCTGGCCGCGATTGCCGTGCTGGTGTCCGTATCCACGGCGCTGGTGGGGCCGGTGACGTTCTTCGGCCTCTTGGTCAGCAACCTGGCCTATCAGGCCATGGGGTCGGACAGGCACCGCTACACCGTGCCGGCCGCGGTGCTGCTGGGTGTGATCTTCCTGGTGGGCGGCCAGACGTTGCTGGAACGGGTGCTGGGCTTGAGCACGACCGTCAGCGTGGTGATTGAATTCGTGGGCGGAGTGATGTTCCTGGCCCTGATCTTGCGCAGGGGACGCCAATGATCGATATCCAGCAAGTCAGCAAGCAATACGACGACACCGTGGTGGTGGACCAGGTGACGCTGGCGCTGCCGGCCGGCGGCGTGACCGCCATCATCGGCCCGAACGGCGCGGGCAAATCGACCTTGCTGTCGATGATCAGCCGCTTGTTGCCGATGTCGGCCGGGCAGATCCAGGTCGATGGCCTGGACGTCACCCGCAGCGACAGCCGCGAACTGGCGCGGCGCCTGTCCATCCTGCGGCAGGACAACCACTTGCCGCTGCGGCTGACGGTGCGCGATCTGGTGGCATTCGGCCGCTATCCGCACACGGGTGGGCGCCTGACGCTGGACGACAAGGCGCACATCGACCGCGCCATCGACTACCTGGACCTGGCGCCGCTGGCGGACCGCTACCTGGACCAGTTGTCGGGCGGCCAGCGCCAGCGCGCCTTCGTGGCGATGGTGCTGTGCCAGGACACGCGCTATGTGCTGCTGGACGAACCGCTGAACAGCCTGGACATGAAGCATGCCGTCGCCATGATGGGCACGCTGCGGCGCGCGGCCGACGAGCTGGGCAAGACGGTGGTGCTGGTGCTGCACGACATCAATTTCGCCTCGGCCTACGCGGACCGCATCGTGGCGATGAAGGCGGGCAGGGTGGCGCACCATGGCCCGCCGGCCGAACTGATCCGGTCCGAGGTGCTGGGCGCCTTGTATGAACTGCCGATCGACGTGCACGAGATCGGCGGCAAGCGCATCTGCGTGTATTACCGCTGAATGGTGGCCATGGCGGCGACCCCTGCCGCCGCCATGGCGCTGCGGCTTACTGGGTCAGGTCGACCGCGTAGCGCGAGAGCTGCGTCACCGCGTCGGGCGTGGCGTCATACACCGACACGTTGCCCACGCCGTGCGCCGTGGCCAGCGCCAGCGTGCCGGGCACCGACGAGAACACCACGGGACCGGCCAGCGCGGCCAGCGGCTTGAATTGCCAGCTGCGGGCCAGGCCATAGGTGGCCAGGTCCAGCACGGGGTGCTTCTTGATGTAGCTGATCAGCACGTCGCGGCTGGCGTCCGGCGCTTGCAGCACGATGTCGCCCTTGCCGCCCGCCAGGCCCGGGAAGTCGCCGCCCCCGCTGGCGCGGTAGTTATTGGTGACCACCAGGAATTGCGCGGCCGGGTCCAGCGGCGCGCCTTGATACGTCAGCCCCGTGATGCGCGAGCCCTTGGGCTGGGTCACGTCGATCTGGTAGCGCAGGGCGTTGCCTTCGGCGTACAGCACATCGAAATTGAAGGTCGGGAAGCTGGTGTCCACCAGGTCCTGCGGCGCGACCTGGGCGGGGTCGATTCGCTTGAACTGTTCGGCGGTCTTCTCCAGCCACTGGCGCACGATGTCGCCGCTGACCCGCACCACCTGCAAGGTGTTGGGATACAGGTACAGGTCGGCGGCGTTGTTGATGGCGATGTTGCCTTGCGGCACGAAGGTGAAGTCGCCCGGCCCGTTGCGTCCGCCCTTGAACGGCGCGGCCGCCGACAGGATCGGCAGGGCGCCGTAGGCGGGGTTGTTGCGGGCGATGTAGTCCTTCAGGTAGTCGATCTGCGCCATGTTCACCACTTGCAGCGCCGACACGTCGCCCGTCAGCGCGTAGTAGGTGGCCATGTCGAACTGGCTCTGGCCGATGGGCGTCTTGACGTAGGCGATGGTGGCCGTGTGTTCCGCCTGCACCAGTTGCTGCGTGGCGCTGTCGGGCTCGACGTAGGTGGCCGGGGTGCTGCCGCTCTGCGCGGTCAGGCGGGTGGAGATACGCTGCACCTGGGTGGCGTCCTTCTGCACTTTCCAGCCCTTGTCATAGGCCAGCTTCAGCTTGATCTGCCCCAGGTTGTTGCCCCATTGGCCGGCCTGCACCGCCGGCACGCCGTTGATCAGGCCTTTTTCCAGCTCGATGCCCGGCTGCCCTGCGAACTGCGACTTGGGATTGGTGTCGGGAAACAGCAGATGTTGGTGGCCGGTGATCAGGGCGTCGATGCCCGCGACCTGGCTCAGGTAGCCGGCGCCGTTTTCCATCGACGGGCTGTAGGGCGTGGTCATGTCGATGCCGCCGTGCGCCAGCGCCACGATCAGGTCGGCGCCCGCGGCCCGCATTTCCGGCACGTAGCGCGCGGCGGTTTCCTTCCAGCCAGTGACCGCGACGTGGCCTTCCAGGTTGGCCTTGTCCCATTGCATGATGGGCGGCGGCGCAAAGCCGATCACGCCCACTTTCAGTGACACGTCGATGGACTTGCCGGTCGGATCGGTGGCCTTGAAGGTCTTGGTGAGCAGGGTCCAGGGCTTGAAGATCGGCTGCTGCGTGGCGGCCGACACGACGTTGGCCGACACGAACGGAAAGCCCGGCGCGGCGCATTCCTTGGCGCCGCCCGGATTGGTCTGGGCGGTGCCCTTGGTGATGCCTGCCAGGCCGAAGTCGACGTTGGTGACCTGCGACAGGAAGGGCAGGCCGTAATTGAATTCGTGGTTGCCCATCGTGGCCGCGTCGTAGGCCAGGAGCTTCATCTGCTTGTAGATGGCCAGCATGCCCGAGCACTGCACGGGGGCGACCAGCGCCTGGTAGTCGGACAGGGCGGTGCCCTGGATGGTGTCGCCGTTGTCGAACAGCAGCGTGTTCGGATTCTGCTTGCGGGCGTTGGCGATCAGCGTCGCGGTGCGGTCCACGCCGTAGCTCTTGTCTTCGGCCAGCTTGTAATAGTCGTAACCCAGCACGTTGGCATGCAGGTCGGTGGTACCCAGGATGGCCACGTCCAGCGTCGCGCCCTGGGGCACGGCGACCGCGGGCGGGGTGGCGTCGTCGTCATCGTCGTCACTGCCGCCACAGGCGGCCAGGCCCGCCAGCAGCGCGGCGCTGGCGGTCAGTGCAAAGATCCTTCGAATGGGGTGCTTCACCGTCGTTCCTTGTGTATCGGGAGAAGCAAAATTCTGGGGACGGGGTGTGACCCGGGCATGACATTGCGCCCGCCGGCAGCGTCGCGCCCGCGTGCCATGGGCAAGCTGAAAAATATCTGAATTGGACGGGCGTCTTATTTATCGTGGCCTGGCGGCAACGAAACGATAAAACGATTGCGACCGATTCTCATTGTCAAGAGAATGGCGAATCCTTTCATTTCAAACGACTTCAGAAAGACCTCGCTGGCCATGCATGCCCCTCGCTCCCTCTCTGCCGCCTTGCTCGCCCTGGCGCCCCTGGCCGCCTCGGCCCCCGCCCACGGCCAAAGCGCCGCGCCCACCGCCACCTTGCCCGCCATCAGCGTCACGGGGCAGGCGGACCCCGAACAGAGCTACAACCCGCCGGCGTCCACCAGCGCCACCAAGATCGATGCGCCGCTGCGCGACATACCGCAGACGGTGAACGTGGTGCCGGCGCAGGTGCTGCGCGACCAGCATGCGATGTCGGTGCAGGACGCGCTGAAGAACGTGCCGGGCGTCAGTTTCTCTACCGGCGACGGCCAGCGCGACCAGGTGTCGATTCGCGGTTTCACCGCCATTGCCGACCAGTTCGTCGACGGCTTTCGCGACGACGCGCTGTACTACCGCGATCTGTCCAACGTCGAACGCATCGACGTGATCAAGGGCCCGGCGGCGGTGCTGTACGGCCGCGGCTCGTCGGGCGGCCTGATCAACCGCGTCACCAAGAAGCCGGGTGAAGACATCTCGCAGGTGGGCCTGAGCTACGGTTCGTGGAACGACCGCCGGCTGGACGTGGACCTGGGCCGTTCCAACGAAAGCGGCAGCATGGCCTGGCGCCTGACCGGCGCCGTGGAAAAGGGCGACAGCTACCGCGACAAGCAATTCATCGACCGCAAGGCGATTGCACCGTCGGCCCAGTTCAAGCTGGGCGAAAGCACCACCTACCTGATCCAGACCGAATTCCTGGAAGACCGCCGCCTGACCGACTTCGGCATTCCGGCCTATCACGGCCGCCCGGTGGACGTGGACCCGTCCACCTACTACGGCGCCGAGAACGCCCGCGACACCGACTACACCCAGACCCGGGTGCAGTCGTACGCCGGCACGCTCACGCACCGCTTCAACGACAACTGGTCGTTGCGCAACGCCACGCGCTACTACCACTACACGCTGAACCGCAACAACACGCTGCCGGGCACGGTCAACGAGGCGGCGCAGACCGTGTCGCTGACCCACGGCAACGTGCTGCGCGACGAGCACGGCTGGACCAACCAGACCGAGCTGATGCAGCGCGTGCAGTGGGGCGCGGTGCGCCACGACATTCTGTACGGCGTCGAAGTGGGCCAGCAGAACAAAGACCTGGTGAACTACTCGGCCGCCAACGTCGCGACCGTGAACCTGTTCGACCCGCAATTGCCCACGCTGCAGCGCCAGGTCAAGGGCGCGCCCGGGTCCGACAACCTGGGCCGCTTCAACACGCTGGGCCTGTACGTGCAGGACATGGTGTCGCTGGGGGAATACTGGAAGGTGCTGGGCGGCGTGCGCCACGACCGTTTCGAGCAGAAGACCGAAGACCGCCGCACGGGCCGCAACCTGTCGCGCACCGATTCGAACCTGAGCCCGCGCCTGGGCCTGGTGTTCCAGCCGGACACCGTGCAGTCCTACTACGTGTCCTGGAGCCGTTCGTACCAGCCGTCGGGTGAAGCCTTTGCGCTGGCCGCCAACAACGTCGACCTGGCGCCGGAAAAAACCACCAACTACGAAGTCGGCGCCAAGTACGACTTCCTGGATGGCAAGCTGTCGACCACCGTGTCCGTGTTCCGCCTGGAGCGCACCGACATCAAGGTCACCAACCCCGTGACCAACACGCTGGTGCCGGTGGGCACGCAGCGCACCGATGGCGCCGAATGGACGCTGTCGGGCGACTTGTCCAACGGCTGGCGCGCGATGCTGGGTTACGCCTACCTGGATGCCCGCGTGACGCAGTCGGTGGCGCGTGACGCCGGCAAGGATGTCGAAGGCAAGCGCGCCACGCTGACGCCGCGCCATGCTGGCAACGTCTGGGTGACCAAGGACCTGGGCGATGGCTTTGGCGTGGGCGCCGGCCTGAACCTGGTGGGTGCGCGTTTCGCGAATCCGGGCAATACGGTCAAGCTGCCGGGCTACGTCACCGCGGACGCCGCGGCATGGTGGCGCCAGGGGCCGTATTCGGTGCAGCTGAATATGTACAACCTGTTTGACGCCGGTTATATCGTGTCGGCGCACGGCAGCAGCCCGAACCTGAACATGCCCGGCGCGCCGCGCAATGCGATGCTGAGCTTGCAGTACCGGATGTAGGAAGGGCTACAGCGCCCGCATGATCGCCTGTCGGTCATGCGGGCGTTTGTGTCGTCCGGGTGCCGTCTGCGTGCCGTTTTCGTGCCGTCTGCGGAGGGCTGGGCAATGGCGTGGGCAGGCTGCCGTTGGCGCCTTAGCGCAGCGGCGATTCCCGCGTCAGGCTGTCCGTTTCCAGTGCGGCCAGCGCATCCAGGAAACGCCAGGCGAATGAGCCCGGGCCGTCAGCCAGCGCTCCCGCACGGCTGCCAGCGATGCCGAAGCAGGACAGCGCCGCCACGGCCGCCGGATAGGCGTCTTGCTTCGATACCGCCACGAACGCGCCGACTACCGCCGTCAGCGCGCACCCCGTGGCGGTGACCTGCGGCATCAATGGCGAACCGCCGGTGACGCGCACTTCTCGCGTGCCATCCGTCACGAAATCCACTTCTCCCGTCACCGCCACCACGGTCTGTTGCGCCCGCGCCAGGTCGCGCGCCGCTTGCTCGGCCAACTGCACCGGGTCGCGCGCGTCCACGCCCTTGCTGGCGCTTTGGCCACCGGCCAGCGCGATGATTTCCGACGCATTGCCGCGGATCACCGCCGGGCGCAGGGCCAGCAGCCGCTGCACCGCGTCGCGGCGAAACGCCGTGGCATGGTGGGCCACCGGGTCCAGCACCCAGGGCGTGCCGGCATCCGACGCCGCCGCCGCGGTCTTGAGCATGCTTTCCAGCCAGGGGGCCGACAGGGTGCCGATATTGATCACGACCGCGCCGCTGATGCGAGCGAATTCCGGGGCTTCTTCCACCGCGTGCACCATCGCGGGCGACGCGCCGATGGCCAGGAGCGTGTTGGCCGCCGTGTTCATGGACACGAAATTGGTCAGGCACTGCACCAGCGGCGCGTCGCGGCGCACGGCGGCGTAGAGGTCCTGCGAGGCCTGGGCCAATAGGGAAGGGGTCGATTGCGTCATGCCGGCGGGTCCTTGCGTAAGAGAAGGACTGGGCAGGAAGGGCGGGGATGCGTCGCGCCGGGCTTCGGGCGCGCTTGCGGGGCCGCACCATCCCTACGCCAGTATTGTCTGGATCAGGTTCAACGGGTCTACGCGCCGCAAGGGTTGGCGTATGAACGCCGGCCCCGCTATCGGATTCTCAGCTTCTTGCCGAAGCTCCCCGGGTGGATGGGGGTATGTTCGGAGGGGGCGGGGGGGATTGTCAAGGGTGGCGCACTCGGATTGCCGTCACAGGGGCCAGGGAACCGGGGCGGCCAGATTCTTGCGGGCGATCCTCATGGCCAAAGTCGTGCACTGGCGGCATGCCGTGGCGGGCAGGCGACCTACGCTGGTTCGTTTCAGGAGACGGACATCAACGGTCGGCTGTTTTGCCTGGCTTTCGTGGCGGGGGCGGGAGGGGTGCAGTTGCTGCCTGCGCTGCCTGGCGTGGCGGCGTACGTGGCGGCGGCCGGCGCTTGCATCGTGGCGCTGGTGGCCTGGCGGCGTTGGCCGGGGCGCGCCATCGGGCTTTGCGCGGCTGCGTCTATCGGCCTGTGCCTGGGCGCCCTCAACGCCGCCGCGCAAGCCCAACTGCGGCTGGACGACGCACTGGCGGACGAACATCAGAACGAGGTCGCGCGCCTGGTGCTGCGGGTGGCGGAACTGCCCGATGGCGATGCGCGCGGGCAGCGCTTTGTCGGCGAGCAGGTGGCGCCCGCGCGTGCCGGCATGCCGTCGCGCATCCTGGTGTCGTGGCTAGCGCCGCCCGGTGGGCAGGCGAACCAACCCTTGCTGATGCCCGGCCAGGTATGGCGCATGGCGCTGGTGCTGCGCCGGCCCAGCGGCTTGCTCAACCCCGACGCGCCCGACAGCGAAGCGCGGATGTTCGCGCGCGGTTTGCGGGCGACGGGCACCGTGCGGGGGCAGCCCCGCTTGCTGGAGGACCAGCCTTGGGCATCCGCGGGCATTGCCATTGAACGCGCCCGCCATCATGTGCGGGAGGGCCTGCGCCGGGCGCTGGGCGACCACCGCTATGCGCCGGTGCTGATCGCGTTGGCAATAGGCGACCAGGCCGGCGTGGCGCGCGAGGATTGGCGCCTTTTCAACCGCAGCGGCATCACGCACCTGGTGTCGATCAGCGGCATGCATGTGACGTCGATTGCCGGCATCGCGGGGCTGCTGCTGGCCGCGTCGTGGCGGCGCGCGCGGTGGCGTGGGACGGGCCTGGCGGAATTCATTCCGTCGCGCATCGCGGGCGGCGCCGCGGCGGCGGCGGTCGCTTTGTTCTATTGCCTGATCGCGGGGTGGGGCGTGCCGGCGCGGCGTACGTTCTTCATGTTGTCGGTGGTGCTGGCCGCGGCGGTGTCGCGGCTGCGGATGTCGGCCGGGCGCATCCTGGCGTGCGCAGCCGCCGCGGTGGTGGCGCTGGATCCGTGGGCGCCGATGTCGGTGGGGTTCTGGCTGTCGTTCGGCGCGGTGGCGATTCTGCTGCGCATTGCCGATGCGCCGCGCGATGCGGACGCGGGCTGGCGCAAGCGTTGGGCGACGACGCTGGGGCAGGCGACGCGCTTGCAGCTGGTGGTGACGCTGGGCTTGACGCCGCTGTTGGCGTATCTGGTGCACCAGGTGTCGTTGGGTTCGCCGTTGGCCAATGCGGTGGCGATTCCCGTGGTGACGTTTTTCGTGACGCCGCTGGCGCTGCTCTGCGCCGCCTTGTCGGTGACGCCGGGGTTGGCGGCTGCCGCGGCGCTGGCGGGCCAGGCGGGGCTGTACGGGTTCGACCTCATGATGATCGTGGTGGCGTGGGTGGGCAATGCGCGCTGGGCCAGTTTTTCGGTGGCGGCGGCGCCGTGGCCCTGGCTGGCGTTGGCGGTGGCGGGCATGGTCTGGGCGTTGCAGGCGCCGGGCTGGCCGGCGCGGCGGCTGGGGTGGCTGTGCATGGCGCCGCTGTTGTGCTGGCGGCCGGATCGGCCCGAGCCGGGATACTGGCGCATAAGCGCGATGGATATCGGGCAGGGCAGCGCCATTCTGGTGGAAACGGCCAGCCAGGCGCTGCTGTTCGATGCCGGGCCGCGCAGTTTCAGCGGTAGCGATGCGGGCGAACGGGTGATCGCGCCGTTTCTGCAGGCCCGCGGCCTTGGGGCGCTGGATGTGCTGGTGCTGTCGCACGCGGACACGGACCATGTGGGCGGCACGCGGTCGGTGCTGGCGGCGGTGCCGGTGGCGCGCAGCTACGCGTCCTTTGACCTGGCGGCGTTTCTGCGGCGTGATGCGCGCCTGTGGCCGGATGGCGCAGGCTTGCCGACGCCGCCGCCGGGCGAGGTACTGGGCTGCGCTCGTGACGTAGGCTGGGAGGTCGATGGCGTCACGTTTAGCTTCCTGCACCCGGCGGGCGGGACCAGCGGGCGAGTCGAGGATCGCAATGCCGATAGCTGCGTGCTGCGCGTCGAGGGCGTCGAGCACGCGCTGTTGCTGACGGGCGATATCGGCGTGGCGCAAGAAAGGGAATTGGTCGCGCAGGGCTTGGCCCCGGCGGATATCGTCATGGCGCCGCACCATGGTTCGGCGTCGTCGTCCAGCCGGGAACTGGTTGCGGCGTCCGGCGCGGCGCATGTGATTGCGCAGGCGGGGTATCTGAATCGTTTCCGGCATCCGGCGCGGGCGGTGGAAGTGCGCTGGACGCGTGCGGGGGCGGTGTTCTGGCGCAGCGATCGGGATGGCGCGGTGATGGCACGATCACGTGCAGGGGTGTTGGATGTGTGGGCGCAGCGGGACGTGGGGCGGCGTTACTGGCATGGCCGTTGATGCGTAGTTCGAGTCTGTCGCCCAATGCATCAGCCCCAATGCATCAGCCATCCCCGACATCAACGCCGATCCACAATCACCGTATCCCGTATCGCCCGGAACGTCGCCAATGCATCGGGCATGGCATCGCGCGTGGTGGCGCAGGCCAGGCGGATGCGGCCTTCGGGGCGGACCCAGTCGGCGATGTACTGGCGGGTGTCTTCATGGCCCGGACCGGCCCCCGGCGCAACGATGTAGTCGATGCCGCGCCGGCCGGGCTGGTCGAAGACGTCGAGTTGTTCGATGGTGCCGCGCAGCTTGCGCTGCTGGCTTGTCGCGGCGGCGACCAGAGCGTCATAGGCCTGCGCGCCTTGGGGGGCTTTGGTTTTGGCGGCGTCGGCCGCCGCGGCCGTGAATCCTGCCCGGCACAGGAACTTGGCGCCGGGCGCCACGGGCGGAAAGCCTTCGGGGGCGGAAATCTCGATCAGGGCATCGTAGCGACCCGACGCGCGCGCCGCGCCGATCTGAAATGGGGCGGATACGGTTGCGCCAAAGCCGGTGGCCGGGTCGACGTAGCGCCTGGGCGCGACGGCCGGGGGCGCGGGGTCGTTGTCTTCCATCTGGAAGCGCACCGGCAAGGTGAGCGAGGTTTTCTCTTCCGTCATGTCCGCGGAAAACACGGGTAGCGGCGCGGCGCGGCGGACCATGGCGATCGTGGCCTTGTCGACCGCTTCATGGCCCGACGAGCGCGCGATCGTGACGTCGTAGATGGCGCCGTTGCGCAGTACGGTAATGTTCAGCGACAGCGCCAGCGTGCCGCTGAGATGCTGGGCTTCGCGAGGAAAATCCAGTCGGCTGATCAGCCGCCGCTGCACCGCTTTGCTCCATTCGGCCTGGTTGGCAGGCGCGGCCGCCAGGGTCGGGGCAGGGTGGGCCAGTGTGACGGCAAGGATCATGGCAACGCGGGATGCGAGGGACCGCCAGCGCATAGAGAGTTCTCCGGGTGGGGGTGGGCGATGCCGCCCGTGCGTTGTTGCGAGCATACCCGAGGGGACGCGGGAGGCTGGGCGAGCCGAAGGCGCCGTCGCTTGCGGGCATGCGGGTTGTGCCATCGCTTGCGGGCACAGCCGGTTGCGCCACCTCTTACGCAAACGCCTACGCAAACGCCGCCTGCACCGCCGCAAACGCCGCCGCCACCAACGGGTCTTCGCGCCGCGACGCCAGGGTGATGAAGGCCAGTTCCGCCTGGATCGCCAGGCCCGGCGCCAGCACCAGGCCATGCGCCTGCGATTCGCGCAGCGCGATGGAATCGCGCGCCAGCGTCAGGCCGACGCCCGAACGCACCAGGTCCAGCATCGAGGCTTCCTGGTCGACTTCGGCCACCGTGTTGGGGGTGACGTCCAGCTCGTTGAATTTGCCGGCCAAAAGGCGATGGTGCACGGAGTCGGGCGGCGTCCAGATCCACGGCAAGGCGGCGATTTCCCGCCAGCCGCGTCCCGCCACCTGCGCGCCCCAGCCCTTGGGCGCCACCACGTAATACGAGAACGCCGCCAGCGGCAGCGCGTGCAGGGCCGGTTGGCCGCGCGTATCGTCCTGCGGCCCCAGGAAGAAGCCCACGTCCAGCTCGCCCGCGCGCACCTGGCGGCCGACGGAACCGGACATGCCGTGGCGCAGGGTGGGGCGGATCTTCGGATAGTGCTCGACCAGGTATTGCAGCGTGGCGCCCAGGCGCAGGAATTCGGGGTCGAGGATGGTGCCCAGGCGCAGTTCGCCCTGCACCGTCGTGCGCAGCGCGCCGATGGCGCGTTCGAAGTCGTCCAGGGCGTCCAGCACCCGCTGGGCCGAGGGCAGCAGCGCGCGGCCGTCGGCGTTGGGCGCCAGGCCCTGGGCGGTGCGAGTGAACAGCGGCAGGTCCAGCGCTTCCTGGAAGCTCTTGAGCTGCAGGCTCAGCGCGGGTTGGGTCAGGTGCAGGTGTTCGGCCGCGCGGGTCAGGTTGCCCACGCGCGCCACAGCGGCAAAGGTGCGGATGTGCTTGAAGTCCATGGGGCGAGTCCGGCGGCGATGCCCCAGCGGGGCGATACCCATTATTAAAGAGACTTATAAAGCGCTTTTCAACAATTCATTGGACAGCCCCCGCGGGCTGCGCGACAGTGGCGCAGCCACTACACACCTAAAAGAAGAAGCGCCAATGGAGACATACGACTACATCATCGTGGGGGCGGGGTCGGCCGGCTGCGTGCTGGCCAACCGGCTGAGCCGGGACCCGGCCACGCGCGTGCTGCTGCTGGAAGCCGGCGGCCGCGACAACTACCACTGGATCCACATTCCGGTGGGCTACCTGTACTGCATCGGCAACCCCCGCACCGACTGGATGTACCGCACCGGCGCCGAGCCCGGCCTGGGCGGACGCTCGCTGATCTATCCGCGCGGCCGCGTGCTGGGCGGGTGCTCGTCGATCAACGGCATGATCTACATGCGCGGCCAGCGGCAGGATTACGACGAGTGGGCCGATATCGCGGGCGATCCGTCATGGCGCTGGGACGAGGTGCTGCCGGTATTCAAGCGCAGCGAAGACCACTACCGCGGCGCGGACGATTGCCATGGTGCGGGCGGCGAATGGCGGGTCGAGGCGCAGCGCCTGCGCTGGGACATCCTGGACGCCTTTGCCGACGCGGCCCAGCAGGAAGGCATTCCGCGGGTGCAGGATTTCAACCGCGGCGACAATTTCGGCGTGGGCTATTTCGACGTGAACCAGCGCCGCGGCTGGCGTTGGAATACGGCCAAGGCATTCTTGCGGCCGGTGCGCCAGCGCCCCAATCTGCACGTGATGACGGGCGCGCACGCCGAGCAACTGCTGTTCGAGGGCACGCGCTGCGTGGGCGTGAAACTGCGGCGCGAGGGTCAATCCATCAGCGTGCGCGCCGCGCGTGAAGTGGTGCTGGCGGCCGGCGCGGTGAATACGCCGCAATTGCTGGAACTGTCGGGCATTGGCGAACCGGCGCGCCTGCGCGAAAGCGGCATCACGCTGCGCCACGCCTTGCCGGGCGTGGGCGAGAACCTGCAAGACCACTTGCAGTTGCGCGTCATCCTGAAGGTGCGGGGCGTGAAGACGCTGAACCGCATTGCATCGACCTGGTGGGGCAAGGCGGGCATCGGCCTGGAATACGTGTTCAATCGCAGCGGGCCGATGAGCATGGCGCCGTCGCAGCTGGGGGCGTTTGCCAAGTCAGACCCTGGCCAGGCGCGCGCCAATCTGGAATTTCATGTGCAGCCGCTGTCGCTGGGCGCGTTTGGCGAGCCGCTGCACGGTTTTGATGCCTTCACGGCCAGCGTCTGCAACCTGCGGCCGGCGTCGCGCGGCAGCGTGCATGCGCAGGGGCCCGACGGCGCGCAGCCGCCGGTGATCACGCCGAACTATTTGCGCGAGGAACAGGACCTGAAGGTGGCGGCGGATGCCATTCGCCTGGTGCGCCGGATCAGCGCGGCGCCCGCGTTGCAGCGTTATCAACCCGAGGAATGGCTGCCCGGGCCGGCGTACCAGACCGAGGCCGAACTGCGCGAAGCGGCCGGCAAGATCGGCACGACGATCTTCCACCCGGTAGGCACCTGCGCCATGGGCCGCAAGGCGGACGATGGCGCCGTGGTGGATGCGCGGCTGCGGGTGCATGGCTTGCAGGGCCTGCGCGTGGCGGATGCGTCGATCATGCCGACCATCACGTCGGGTAACACCAATTCGCCGACCATCATGATTGCCGAACGGGCGGCGCAGATGATCCTGGAAGATGCCGCCGCATAGCCGGGCGGCGTAACCGGTACGCTTGCGCGGTTCGGCCCGCGCAAGCGCCGCCGGGCCGACAGACTCAGCGCAGCGAACGGTACATTTCCTGGCGCTGCGGATGCGTCAGGATGACCTGCCACAGCTGCCCTTCGCGCGACCGGAAAAAGCCCGCGCAACACATCAGGTAGTACTGCCACATGCGGTAAAAGCGCGTGCCGTAGCGTTCTTGCAGCTGCGGCCAGGCGCGCTGGAAGCGGTCCCACCAGGCCATCAGCGTACGGTCGTAGTCGGCGCCGAAGTTGTGCCAGTCTTCGACGATGAAGCGGCCTTCGACCGCGGTAGTGATCTCGCGCGCCGACGGCAGCTTGCCGTTGGGGAAGACGTAGCGGTCGATCCAGGGATCGGTGCTCTGGCTGGTCGAGGCGATGCCGATGGTGTGCAAGAGGAAGATGCCGCCGGGCGCCATCAGCCGCTGTACGTTCGTGAAGTAGGTGTCGTAGTTCTTGGGCCCGACGTGTTCGAACATGCCCACCGACACGACCTTGTCGAAGCGGCCCTGCAGGTCGCGATAGTCTTGCAGCAGCAATTCCACCGGCAGGCCGCGTACGCGTTCCTGGGCCAGCGCCAGCTGTTCCTTGGACACGGTCACGCCGGTGACCTTGACGCCGTAGCGCTCGGCCGCGAACTTGGCCAGCCCGCCCCAGCCGCAGCCGATGTCCAGCAGCGTTTCGCCGGGCTTGAGCTGCAGCTTGCGGCAGATCATGTCCAGCTTGGCTTCCTGCGCGTCTTCCAGCGTGTCGGCGTTTTCCCAGAAGGCGCAGGAATAGATCATGCGGCTGTCGAGCATGGCCTCGAAGACGTCGTTGCCGGCGTCGTAGTGCTGCTCGCCCACTTCGAAGGCGCGGCTCTTTGATTGCAGGTTGAACAGCTTGTGGCGCAGGTGTTCGGCGATGAGCTTGACGCGGGCCAGGCCGAGCGCGGCGGACCCCATGTCGGCGCGCAAGAGGCGGGTGAAGAGTTCGTCCAGCTGTTCGCAGTCCCATTCGCCGTCCATGTACGACTCGCCCAGGCCCAGCGACCAGCTGGCGAAGACGCGTTCGTACATGTGTTTGTCATGAACCTGGATGTCCCAGGGGCGCGAACCGTTGATCTGGACGTCCGCTCGCCCGAGCAGGTCCTGCAGTACCTTGGGCGGCTCAGGCGGGGCGGTTTCGGTGTGTTGAGTGCTTAGCTGAGATGACGGACTGCTTTGTTGCATAGTGACTCCAAATCAATTCGGGACTGACTGATGTGGCAATGCTCGAAGCGCATAACTCTCGCCGGACCGGCGTCGGGATTCCAATTTAATGATTGAATCGTGCCGATAGGCAATTTAATTTCAGCGGGCTGTCAGCGCCGCGGACCCGCGGTCGCCGAACCGGGACCCGCCAATCTTAACCAACGTATGCTGCTGCGCAAGGCCCAGACGCATCCTGCCAGCAACAACGCGGCGGCACCGATAAAAACCATGGAGGCGATGGTGTCGTTCAAGGCGATGGGGGCGTCGTAGCGGTGGCGCGACAGATAGTCCAGCAGGCCGAACAGCGCCAGCGCCAAAGCCACCAGCAGCCAGGGTTTTCTGGGTAGCGGGGGCAGGGCGGGGTGCCGGGCCTTGAAGGCGCGGATGCTGCGCCGCAATCCCCACAGTGCCGCCAAGGCGGGCAGGGCCAGGGCATAGCGGGCGATCGTCACGACGCCGAAGATGTCGTCGCCGGCGGTCAGCACCAGCAGCCAGGGCGGCAGCAGGATCAGCGTCAGCAGCCAGGCCAGCAGCAGTTGCCGGCGGGTGCCTGGGCGGGCCAGCTTTGCTGCCACGAAGCCCAGGATCAGCACGCCGAACAGCACGGCGATGAAGATCAGGGCCGGGGCGACGTAGTCGCCATTGAGCATGTATCCGCCGGGCATGGCGCGATGGGTTCCTGAAGGCGGGGGTTAGGGCAACGGCGTCATTCTAGGCCAGGGCGGCCGGGCGGGCCCCACGCTTCCGATAAGATACCGCCCATGCGCGGCGCCGCCACCTGGGCGGGCGCCGGCCATTTGGAGCACAACGATGTCGGACGCAAGCCTGGAACCCCGTTTGGAATTCGTCACCTGCGCCAGCCCGGCGGGCCTGCACCGCATGGCGTACTGGGAGTGGGGCGATCCGGCCAACGACCAGGTGCTGGTCTGCGTGCACGGCCTGACGCGCAGCGGCCGCGATTTCGATACCCTGGCGCGCCGGCTGGCTGGCCGCTACCGCGTGGTCTGCCCCGACGTGGTGGGGCGGGGCCGTTCCGACTGGCTGGTGAACCCGGCGTTCTATACCGTGCCGCAGTACGTGTCAGACATGGTGACGCTGGTGGCGCGGCTGCGGCCCGCCCGCCTGTCGTGGGTGGGCACGTCGATGGGCGGCCTGATCGGCCTGGGCCTGGCCGGCGCCGCCGCATTTGCGCGGGCAATGCTGCCGCTGCGCCCGCACGTGGGCATGCTGCCGCCGCAGGCCGGCGTGCGCCTGGACAAGCTGGTGCTCAACGACGTCGGCCCGCGCCTGGAAACCGGCGCGCTGGCTCGCATCGGCCAGTACGTGGGCGAACCGGGCGCGTTCGGCTCGTTTGCCGAGGCCGTGGCCAACCTGCGCGCCAATTCCGGGACCTTCGGGCCGCATACCGACGAACAGTGGGAACACCTGGCGCGCTTCGTCTATCCCGAGCAGGACGGCAAGTGGGTCAAGCACTACGACCTGGCGCTGGCCCAGCCGATGGCGATGACGCCCGAGGAACTCGCGGCGGGCGAACAGGTGCTGTGGCGCTCGTATGACGCGATCGATTGCCCGATCCTGATCGTGCGCGGCGAACAATCCGATCTGCTGACCCGCGCCACGGCCGACGAAATGCGCCAGCGCAATCCGCGTGCGCAGGTGCTGGAAGTGCCAGGCGTGGGCCACGCGCCGACGCTGATGGCGGACAGCCAGGTGACGTCGGTGGCGGATTTTCTGCTGGGCTGAGGCGGGGCGGGCCGCCGGTTCCTGCGAGACTCCTTTTAGTGTTAACAGGCCCTAATGGGGACACCGCCGGCCCGCCGTGCTATCCAGGGGCACGGGCGTTCTCTACAATAGGCCTCATGAACACCCCTGTCCTGAACATCGATCTGCATTGTCATTCCACCGTGTCCGACGGCGCGCTTGCGCCGCGCGACGTGGCGCAGCGCGCGCATGCCAACGGTGTCGATGTCTGGGCCCTGACCGACCACGACGAAGTCGGCGGCCTGGCCGAGGCCGCGTCCATGGCGCAGGAACTGGGCCTGCGTTTCGCCACCGGCGTCGAGATTTCCGTGACCTGGGCCGGCCTGACGGTGCATATCGTCGGGCTGCGCTTTGACCCCGCCAATACGGCGCTGGTCGAAGGCCTGCGCAAGACCCGCTCGGGCCGCGCCGAACGCGCCAGGCGCATCGGCGACCGCCTGGCCGGCATGGGCATGCCCGGCGCCTACGAAGGCGCGCTGCCGTTTGCCGGCAACCCGGAACTGATCAGCCGCACGCACTTCGCGCGCTACCTGGTCCAAGCCGGCTACTGCCCCGATGTGCAGACCGTCTTCACCAAACACCTGGGCGATGACCGCCCCGGCCACGTGCCCATGCAATGGGCCACGCTGGCCGAAGCGGTGGGCTGGATCCGCGGCGCGGGCGGCATCGCCGTCATCGCGCATCCGGGCCGCTACAAGTACACGCCCTTGCAGTTCGCCGCGCTGTTCGACGAATTCCTGCAACTGGGCGGGGTCGGCATCGAAGTCACCACGGGCAGCCATACGGTCGAAGAGGCCCGGCAGTACGCCGACGTCGCGCGCCGCTACGGTTTCCTGGCCTCGCGCGGGTCAGACTTCCATAGCCCGAAAGAAAGCCGGATGGACCTGGGCCGCCTGCCGCCCTTGCCGTCCGATCTGAAGCCGGTCTGGCACGACTGGTTCTAGGGCCACTGCGGCCCCTTGCGGGCGGTGCGATGCCGCCTGGCTCCTGGCACGGTGCGACTGTGCCGCCCTTGAACTGAATGTGCGCCCCAGGCGCTGCCGCCATGAACAAAGCTTTTGTCAAAGAATCCGATAACGAGGACGACGACGACCTGCCGCAGGCCCAGGCCTTGCCCGCGGGCACCAAGAACTACATGACGCCTGAAGGCTACGAGCGCCTGCGCGCCGAGCTGACGCATCTGATGAACGTCGAGCGTCCGTCGGTGGTGCAGGTGGTGTCGTGGGCCGCGTCCAACGGCGACCGCTCCGAGAACGGCGACTACCTCTACGGCAAGAAGCGCTTGCGCGAGATCGACCGGCGCATGCGCTTTCTGACCAAGCGGCTGGACATCGCCGAGGTCGTCGACCCGGCGCTGCAGCCCAACCGCGACCAGGTCTTTTTCGGCGCCACGGTGCTGTATTCCGACAAGGCCGGCGAAGACCACACCGTCACCATCGTGGGCGTGGACGAAGCCGAGCCGCTGGCCGGCAAGATCAGCTGGATCTCGCCGGTGGCGCGCGCGCTGATCAAGGCCAAGGAAGGCGACACGGTGGTGCTGCGCACCCCCGGCGGCATCGAGGAACTGGACATCCTGGAAGTGCGCTATCCCGACTGACACGGGGGGATGCGGGCGCGGGTGGCCCGACGGCGGCCGTCGGGCCCCGTCAAACCGACTGGGCAAACGCGATCAGGCAGATCCCGTCAGGCGATCTTGATCTGCGGTTCCGACCAGGCATGCTTCATCGACGATCTTCGAAAAGGCGACGGGCGCCGGC
>NZ_JCBANA010000098.1:0-21296 GCF_059760725.1 Achromobacter sp. 1014246743 | reverse complement strand
CCGTTTCGTCGACACCGCAGACGGGGTTAAAGAGCCAGTCCCACGGCTGGCCCGCCCACGCCGCAGCACTCTCGCAGCACCGACGCACAAAAGCATGCAGACCCGGGCGCAAGCCGCCACGGCAGCACAGGCGTATGCATTCCTACCCGGGCGCCACCCCCAAGGAGGAAGACAGATGAATCGCGAGCAATCCCCCCCGATCGACGGCGCGCAACGGCGCCGCGTCATCAGCGCCCTGGGCGCCGCCGGCCTCTGTGCGCTGGCCCCCTGGCAGCCGGCGCTGGCGCAGAAACGCGCCTGGCCCGAACGTCCCATCAACTACGTCGTCCCCTTCCCCCCGGGCGGCCTGACCGACGTGGCGGCGCGCCAGGTCGGCAAGGCGCTGGGCGATGCCGAGCGCTGGAACGTGGTGGTGGAAAACAAACCCGGCGGCAGCGCCAACATCGGCGCGGCGCACGTGTCGCACGCCGCGCCGGACGGCTACACCTGGCTGGCCATCACCCTGTCGCACGCCGCCAACGCCACGCTGTTCGCCGGCAAGGCCGGCTACGACCTGACGCGCGACCTGACGCCGCTGGCCGGGCTGGCCTCGTCGCCCATCATGGTGGTGGTCAACGCCAAGAGCCCCATCAAGACCATGGACGACCTGGCCCGCGCGGCCGCCGCCAAGCCGCTGGCGGCCGGCTCCAGCGGCAACGGCACGCCGCCGCACCTGACGCTGGCGCTGTACCAGAAGCTGACCGGCACGCCGCTGATGCACGTGCCGTACAAGGGTGGCGCGCCTTCGCTGACCGACCTGATCGGCGGCCACCTGGACGTGGTGTTTTCGAACTACCCCGAGTCCTTGTCCCACGTGAAGAACGGCTCGCTGCGGGCCCTGGCCATCACCACCCGCGAACGCAGCGCCGACCTGCCCGACGTGCCGACCGTGGCGCAGGCCGGCCTGCCCGACCTGGTGGTGGAGAACTTCACGGGTGTGATGGGTCCGGCCGGCTTGCCGCCCGAACTGGTGCAGCGCATCGGCGCGGCCATCGTGCAACAGGTATCGCAACCCGCCATGCAGCAAGCGCTGCTGCAACTGGGTTTCGTGCCGCAGCCGCGTGGCCCCGAGGCGTTCGGCGCCTATCTGCGGTCCGAGGTCGACCGCTGGGCCAAGATCATCCGCGATGCCAATATCCAGATCGCCTGACGCCGGAGCATCCGCCATGCACGTACTCATCTCGGAATTCATGGACGCGCCCGCCGTCGACGCCCTGCGGCAACGCTTCGACGTGCGCTACGCCCCTGACCTGGTAGAGCAGCGCGATGCCTTGTTGCAGGCCGCCAGCCAGGCCGATGGCCTGATCGTGCGCAACCGCAGCCAGGTGGACGCCGCGCTGCTGGCCGCGGCGCCGAAGCTGCGGGCGGTGGGCCGCCTGGGCGTGGGGCTGGACAACATCGACCTGCCCGGCTGCGCCGCCCGCGGCATCCAGGTGGTGCCGGCCACCGGCGCCAACGCCCGCGCGGTGGCGGAATATGTCATTGGCACCGTACTGGCGCTGCTGCGTGGCGCCTATGGGTCCAGCGCCGACGTCGCGGCCGGACGCTGGCCGCGCGCGGCGCTGTCGCAAGGGCTGGAGGCGCAGGGGCGCACCCTGGGCGTGGTGGGCTTTGGCGGCATCGGCCAACTGACTGCCCGCCTGGCGGCGGGCCTGGGCATGCGCATCGTCGCCTGCGACGCGGCGCTGCCGGCCACGCATCCCGCCTGGGCCGAAAGCGGCGCCACGCCCCTGCCGCTGGATGCCCTGCTGGCGCAGGCCGACGCGGTGTCGCTGCACGTGCCGCTGAACGCCGACACCCGCCACCTGGTCAATGCCGAACGCATCCGGGGCATGCGCCCGGGCGCGATCCTCGTCAATACCTCGCGCGGCGGCATCGTCGACGAAGCGGCCCTGGCGGCGGCGCTGCGCGCGGGCCACCTGCGCGGGGCGGCCTTGGACGTGTTCGACCAGGAACCCCTGCCCGCCGGCGGTCCGCTGGCGGACGCGCCCAACCTGATTCTGACCCCGCACATCGCCGGCCTGACGCAGGAAGCCAACACCCGGGTTTCCGACATGGTCGCCGCCGGTGTGACAATAGCGCTTACCGGCGGCGCCCGATGACGCGCGGCGCGCCCCCCTGACAGGAAGGATATGGCTCACATCTATCTGGACGAATTGCAACACCTGGCCGCGGCCAGCCTGGCCGCCGCGGGCGCCAACCCCGCCATGGCCGACAGCACGGCGCGGGCCCTGGTCTTCGCCGAAAGCCAGGGCCTGAGCTCGCACGGCCTGTCGCGCGTGCCGTTCTACGCCGGCCACCTGCGCACCGGCCGCGCGATCGGCAGCGCCGTGCCGCGCATCGTGCACGAGCGCGGCGGCGCTGCCCTGATCGACGCCGGATCGGGCCTGGCGTTCCCGGCCTGCGCCATGGCGGTGGAACAGGCCGCCGTGCGCGCCCGCGAACACGGCGTGGCTTTCATCGGCGTGGCCAACAGCCACCATTTCGGCGAAGCCGGCTACCACCTGGAAGCCCTGGCCGATGCCGGCCTGGTGGCCCTGGCCCTGAGCAACTCCCCCGCCGCCATGCCGGCCTGGGGCGGCAAACGCCCCCTGTTCGGCACCAACCCCATCGCCGCGGTGTTCCCGCGGCGCGGCGGCGCCCGCATCGTCATCGACCTGTCGCTGTCGCAAGTGGCACGCGGCAAGCTCATGATCGCGGCGCGCGACAACCAGCCGATTCCGCTGGGCTGGGCGCTGGACGCAGACGGCCAGCCCACCACCGACCCCAAGGCGGGCCTGGCCGGCAGCATGCTGCCCGCGGGTGGCGTGAAAGGCGCAATGCTGGCGCTGATCATCGAACTGCTGGCCTGCGCCCTGACCGGGTCACACTTCGGATTCGAGACCGAGTCCTTCTTCGTCGACGAAGGCGGCCCCGCCCGCCTGGGCCAGGCTTTCATGGCAATCGACCCGGGCGCCCTGGCCGGCAAGGAAACCTACCTGGACCGCGTCGAAGTCCTGGTGGACGCCATGCTGGAAGACGACGGCGTGCGCCTGCCGGGCGAGCGCCGCCGCAAGCTGCGCGACGAGGCGATCAAGCACGGCGTGGAAATTCCCGAGGCACTGATGGCGCAATTGCGCGCGATGTCGGGCGCGGCCTAGCGCCAGCCGGGACGGCGCGGCGCCGCCCCCTTCCCCGCCACGGCCCCTAGCCGCCGTGGCTGAACCACAGCATCAATGGCGCCAGCAGCAGGAACACCACGGTCGACACCAGCACGGCACCCGCCGCGGTGTCGCCCATGGCGGTGTAGCGCTTGGCGTACATGTAGCTGACCACCGCGCAAGGCATCGCCATCTGCAGCGTCAGCGCGCCAGCCAGCACCGGTTCCAGGTCCAGCAGCCACACGATCGCCAAGCCCGCGGCCAGGCCGGTGACCAGGCGCATCGCCGCCACCTTGGCGCCGTCCTTGATGCCGTTGGCTGGAATCAGCGCCAGCGCGTGGCCCAGGCTCAGCAGCATCAGCGGCACGGTCACCGCGCCCAGCATGCGGGCGGTCTCGATCACCCAGTCCGGCACCGGGATGTGCAGCATGCGCATCGCCACTGCCACGACCGACGCCAGCAAAATCGGACTCTTCCAGCTGCCCTTCGTGTTCACGCCGGGCAGCAGCCGCACCGCGATCGTGTGCATCACGAAGGAATTGACGGCAAAGAACGCCACGGCCACCGACAGGCCCGCATCGCCGAAGGCCAGCTGTGAAATCGGCAGCCCCAGGTTGCCGGCATTGGGCAGGAAGGCGGTGGGCAAGAGCGTGCGCACCGGCAACCGGCCCAGCTTGAGCAGCAGTGCGCAGGCCAGCGCGCACAGCAGCAGCGCCAGCAGCGTGGCCGCGGCCACGTCGGCCAGCGCGCGGTCGTCCAGGTGGGTGGTCACAAAGGTGTGGAACACCAGCGCGGGCGTGGTCACCGAGGTCACCAGCGTGGTGATGAAGGAACCGCCGAAGGGCAGATCGCGCTTGCCCCAGAACACGCCGATGCCCACGCACGACAACAGGGGCATCATCAGCACGATGGCCGACAGGTAGAACTGCGCGATGGCAAGCATCCGGTTATTCCGTCAGAGATAAGTAAAGTAATTCGCGGCAGCATCAAAGCTTGCCCGGTGCACCGGCTTGGCCCCAGCATGGACCTTCTGTTGCCAGGAATCCGTGCCATTGCCCTCGCCCGCCAAACCCGCCCCCGCCGTCCGGCTGTCGCCGCGCGAATCCGCCTGCCTGCACTGGGCGGCCGTCGGCAAGACCAGTTGGGAAACCGGCCGCATTCTCGACATCAGTGAAAGCACCGTCAATTTCCACTTGCGCAACGCCTGCCGCAAGCTGCAGGTGCGGGGCCGGCGCGCCGCGGTGGCGGCGGCCATCCGGCGGGGCCTGCTGCACCCCATCACGGCTTGACGACGACCGATCTCAGGAATTCACGGGCGCGTTCGGCCGGCAGGCTTTCCTCGGTGCCGGCGGCCACGGCCTCGATCAGCATGTTGTCGGTCACCCACACCCGCGCCCGCAGCCAGCCCGGCTTGCCCATGGCCTTGCCCTGCACGTCGATGTCCTGCCCGAAAGGCGGCCATTCGGTGGGCGGCGGCGCCTGCATGTTGACGTACAGCGAACGCATCAACGCCAGGCCCAGCGCCTGGCGGGCCACCGGGTCGGCGGCCAGCTCGGGCGGCAGCGGGGCCGACCCGATCGCGAACACGGCCTCGCCCACCGTGGCGCTGGCCAGGGTAAAAGTCAGGGTATGGGTATCCAGCCGCAGCTGGCGGGTCTCGGTCTGCACGCGGTCCGGGAACGCCGCCCGCACGTGACCATCCGCCACGTCGACTTCACGCCAGTTGTAACGGGGCGAGCAGGCGGCCAGCAGCAGGGCCAGCGCAAGAATCGCGCCGCCTTTCTTGAACATGAAACGAAACAGCGATGAAATCGTCATTACCGGAAGACCCCTCGGTCTTTTCATTTCGAGGAAAGCCCCAAATTGTCGCCGATTTCGATGACCCCCGCGCCCGACGGCACGCTTTTGGCCAATTATGTCTGGGACGCCGCCCCGAACGTGCCCGCGCCGGTGACCGGCCCCGGCACCCCCAGCATCTACCTGCTGCACGGCCTGAGCGAGCATGCCGGGCGCTATGACCGGCTGGCGCGCTGGCTGACCGCGCGCGGCTGGGCGGTCGGCGCCCACGACCACCGCGGCCATGGCCGCTCGGCGGGCCGTCCCGCCACCCTGGCGCGCCAGGAAGACCTGGTCACCGACGCGGTGACCCGCCTGGACGCCTGGACGGCCGCCCAGGGCCGCCCGCCCATCCTGCTGGGCCACAGCCTGGGCGCCCTGGTGGCGGTGCGCATCGCCCTGCAACAACTGGCCCCGATCGACGCCCTGGTGCTCAGTTCGCCGCCCTTCGTGGTCAACGTGCCCCTGTGGGTGCGCCGCACCCTGACCTGGATGTCGCTGCACGCCCCGGATCTGCGGGTGCCCCATGGCTTGGCGCCAGCCCGCATCTCGCACGACCGGGCGGTGGTCAAGGCGTACCGGTCCGACCCCCTGGTGCGCCGCAGCATGACCGGCCGGCTGGCCCGATTCGTGGATGATGGCGGGCGCGATTCCCTGCGCGAAGCCCACCAGCTGGCCTGCCGCACCCTCTTGATGGTGGCGGGCGACGATTCCATCGTGGCGGCCGAGGGCAGCCGCCAGTTCGCCCAGCGGGCCCCCGCCGAATTGCTGACATTGCGCTGGTACGACACGGCCTGGCACGAGATTTTCAATGAAACCGCCCCCATCGCCGACCCGGTCTACGCCGACCTGGACGAGTGGCTGGCGCGGACCGCCGCGGCATTGTCCCTGTCCCCAGTACTGACTCCCTCTGCAGAGGAGGCCAGCACCCCGTAAAATCCCGCGACAGACCCCAACGAGAATATTCCGTGACTGATACCGCCGCACACCGCCTCGCCCGCCTGGAGGCCAACCGCCCGCTGCTGGCCCAGACCCTGCGAGGCATCGAAAAAGAAGGCCTGCGCGTCGACGAGCAGGGCATCCTGGCCCGCACGCCGCACCCGGCCGGGCTCGGTTCCGCGCTGACCAACGAGCACGTCACCACCGACTATTCCGAATCCCTGCTCGAACTCATCACCGGCACCCACAACAATGTGGATGCCCTGCTGGCCGAACTGACCGCGACGCACCGCCACGTCTACAGCGTGCTGGACCACGAACTGATCTGGAATCAGTCCATGCCCGCCACGCTGCCGCCCGAGGCCGACATTCCCATCGCCTGGTACGGCACGTCCAATACCGGCATGCTCAAGCACGTGTACCGCCGCGGCCTGGCCGAGCGCTACGGCAAGACCATGCAATGCATCGCCGGCGTGCACTACAACTTCTCGCTGCCCGAATCCCTGTGGTCCGTGCTGGACAACCAGCCAGGCACCGATCAAGAGCGCCGCTCGCGCGGCTACATCGGCCTGATCCGCAATTTCACGCGCTATTCCTGGCTGCTGATGTACCTGTTCGGCGCGGCGCCCGCGCTGGCGCGCGATTTCCTGCGCGGCCGCGAACACCCGCTGCAAAGCCTGGGCGACCACACCCTGTACCTGCCCTACGCCACCAGCCTGCGCATGAGCGACCTGGGCTACCAGAACAAGGCGCAGTCGCAGCTCAAGCTTTGCTACAACGACCTGGACACCTTCCTGGGCCGCCTGTACGACGCCGTCACCCAACCCTGGCCCGACTACCAGAAGCTGGGCACGCACCGCAACGGCGAATGGATCCAGCTCAACACCAACGTGCTGCAGATCGAAAACGAGTACTACTCCAGCATCCGCCCCAAACGCGCCACCGGCCGCTGTGAGCGCCCGATCACCGCGCTGGCCGAACGCGGCGTGCAATACGTGGAAGTGCGCTGCCTGGACATCAATCCGGAATCGCCGGTGGGCATCGACGCCGACACCAGCCGTTTCGTCGACGCCTTCCTGCTGTTCTGCGCCACCGCCGACAGCCCGTTCTTCCCGGCCAACGGCTATTGCCAGCGCAGCGCCGATAATTTCTCCACCGTCGTCAAGGAAGGCCGCAAGCCCGGCCTGCAACTGGACCGCGACGGCCAGGCCATCGGGCTGGCCGAATGGGGCGAGCAACTGCTGGACCAGATCGCGCCCTATGCCGCCTTGTACGACGCCGCGCTGGGCGGCAGCGCCTATGCCGACAGCCTGGCCGTGCAGCGCGCCAAGCTCGGCCGCCCCGACGCCACGCCGTCGGCGCACCTGCTGACCGCGCTGATCGACAGCGGCGAATCGTTCCACGACTACTCCCTGCGCCAAAGCCGCGAGCATGCCGACACGCTGCGCGCCCAGGCGTTGCCGGCGGACCTGGCCGCCGAATACCGGCAGGCCGCGCTGGACTCCAGCGCCGAGCAACGCCGCATCGAGCAGGCCGACGACGTGGATTTCGACACCTACGTCGCGCGTTACCACGCCGCCTTGAAGGCGCCGCGCAAATAAGGCGTATCGTATGGCCTGTTAACACCCAGGTTTTGGATCAGGAGGCTTTTCCCATGCGCCGCTTTGCAACACTTCTGCTGGCCCTGGCTGCCAGCACGGCGGCGATTTCCCACGCCGCCCCGCCGCCCATGCAGACCGTGGAATCGGTGGACCTGAAGCGCTATGCAGGCATGTGGTACGAGATCGCCAATTTCCCGATGTTCTTCCAGCGCAACTGCGTCGGCGACACCACCGCCGAATACACGCTGCACCCGGACGGCACCGTGGGCGTGAACAACCGGTGCCGCACCAAAGACGGCGATGTCGACTCGGCATCGGGCACCGCCACCGTCGTCGAAGGCAGCAACAACGCCAAGCTTGAAGTCTCGTTCTTCAAGCCGATCAAGGGCGATTACTGGGTGATCGGCCTGGATCCCGACTACCGCTGGGCCGTGGTCGGCACGCCGGACCGCAAGTACCTGTGGATCCTGTCGCGCTCGCCGCAACTGCCCAAGGAAGACCTGGACCGCGCCCTCGCCGCCGCCACGGCGCAGGGCTACCAGCTGGACGAACTGCGCTACACGCCGCAGAAATAAGCAAGCTCAGCCCGCGTAATCGCGCGCCAATCTCACCACGGTCACGCCGGGTTTGAGCTGTCGCAGCGACGGCATGACCAGCGTGCAGCGGTCGTACGGCGACAGGATCGGCTGGCCGTCCGCCCAGCCGATCACCGACCCCGCCTGGTCCAGCGTTTCCAGCCCCTGCCAGGGCTGCGAGAACGTCAGGTCCATGGACGGCGCCACCACGGCGTCGGTCACTTCCAGCACGCGCTGCGCGGGCGGGTCCGGCAGCCGCCAGCCGGCCGGCATGTCCGCCGCATCGACCACGCCCGATTCGACCAGCATGCGCGCCACCATATCGCGCGCCACGTCGCGCGCGGCGGGGTCGCCATGAAAGCCGCATTCGATCAGCAAGGCGCAGGCGTCTTCACGCGCGGGATCGCCGAACTGGGCGAAATCGCGCATGCGCACGCCGTCCTTGTGGCCCGCGTCCACGATCACGTGCTGCGGCGCCTTCAGGCGCCGCGCCAGTGCGATATTGCGCGGCAGCACGCCGGTCAACAGCAGCGGCGCACCCGGCTCGTGCATCGAATGCAGGTCCAGCAGCCAATCGGCGCGCTCCACCCAGGGCCGCAACTGCACTGCGCGCTGGCGGTCGCTCGTGGTCGGGTGATCCAGCCGCTCGGCGCTCCAGACGCGATTCATGTCCTCGTCCACGAAACGCGAAGCATCGTGGCGGGCCAGGTCAAAGCGGTCAAAGGCCGGCAGGTTGCAGAACGCCAGCGTCAGGCTGCCGCGGCGCGGCCGCACGCCGGCCGCCAGCAGGTCTTTCAACGCCCAGGCGCCGCACAGCTCGTTGCCGTGCACCAGCGCCGACAGCATCAACGTGCGTCCGGCCACGCCGGAATCGAAATGCCACACGCCCGGCGTGTCGGTGTTGCCCACGCGCTCGGCGGCGAGGTCGGGTACGGAAAGCTTGAAGTCCATCTTGTTGCCTGCGTGATGAGGGTGATGCGTGCGAGGGCGCCTTACTGCGCCTCGATCTTGGCGGCCTTGACCAGGGCGCCGTACTTGCGGGTTTCTTCGGCCTGGTAGGCCACCGGGTCCAGGCCCGGTTGCGACAGCACGCCGCCGGCTTCCTGCATCTTGGCGCGGAACTGTTCCGACTTGAGCGTATCGGCCAGCGCCTCGCGCAGCTTGGCCGCCACCGGCCCGGGCAGGCCGGCCGGGCCGTACAGCGAGAACGACACGCTGATGTCCACCGACTCGAATCCCGGCGTCTCGGCCAGCGCGGGCACGTCCGGCGCCACCGGCGAACGCTGCTTCTGCGTCACACCCAGCGCCACGATCTTGTCGCCGCGCACTTGCGGCAGGCCCGACGACAACACCAGCATGCCGAAGTCCAGCTGGCCGCTCATCAGGTCGGTCACCAGCGGCGATACGCCACGGTAGGGCACGTGTTCGGCGCGCGTGCCGGTGGACTGGTTGATCATTTCGCCGGCCAGGTGCAACGTGGTGCCCACGCCCGACGAGCCGTAGTTGAAGCTGCCGGGCTTGGCCTCGCGCAGCTTGTGCAGGTAGTCGGCCGCGGTCTTCACGCCAGAATTCTTGCTGGCGGCCAGCAGCATGGGCTGCGAGGCAATCACGCCCAAGGCGGTGAAGTCCTTGGCGCCGTCGTACTTCACGGCGCTGTTGATCATGCGGGCAATGACCATTTCATTGGTCGACCCCAACAACAGGGTGTAGCCGTCGGCCGCGGCGCGGGCCACGCGCTGCGCGCCGATGGTGCCGCCGGCCCCGCCGGCGTTTTCCACCACCACGCTCTGGCCCATGCGCTTGGCCAGTTCTTCGCCGAACAGGCGCGCGGTCAAATCGACGCTGCCGCCGGCCGGGTAGCCGACGACCAGCGAAATAGGGTGATCGGGGTAGCCGGCGGCCACGGCCGGCTGGGCGATGGCCATCGCCGAGGCGGCACAGAACGCGGCCAATGCGGCGCGCGGCGGATACGGTACGGATTTCATGCATTTCTCCCTGGGGTGCTGGGTTGGACGGTGGAGCCGCCTCATTCGAATTTCGGGAGACATTTTGCGGCGCGAGCCAGGGCCGCTACGTGCCAAGTCGGCACATTGGCGTGCTTATTCGGCTCTCAAGCCCCGCGTGTCCACGATGGCCTGGCGCGACCGATCAGGCCTTGCGGTTGGCGGTGGCTTCCCACGCCGCCTCGGCCAGGTCCGCCAGCCGTGCCCGCGACCGGTACAGTCGCACCTCGAAGGCGATCTCGTCGCTGCGTCCGCCCAGGGACACCAGCGTGCCGCGGCGGCAATCGGCCGCCACCATCGACCACGGCAGCCAGGCTACGCCCAGCCCCTTGGCCGCCGCGCCGTGCGCCGCGTCCAGCGAGTCGCTGCGCACGAACGGCGCCAGCGCGTAGGGCGTGGCTTCCAGCCGGTCGCCCAGGATGCGTTCCATCGACAGGCCGCCGGCATAGGTGATCAGCGGCACGGGCTGGCCGCCCTCGCCCAGCGTGTAGCGGGCGCGGCCGCGGCCATCGGCCTGGCTGACCGGCACCAGCTTGTCGGTGCCCAGCGTCATGTAGCGGTAGCGCACGGGATTGAGCGGCATCGACAACGCGGGATGCTCGTAGCAGCACAGCAGGTCCACCTTGCCCTGCTCCAGCCGCATGGCCATGTCTTCCATCTTGCCGGTGGAGATTTCCAGCTGGGTGCCGTCGACCAGCACCTTGGGCGCGCGATGGCGCAGCCGCGCCACCCAGTCGGCCACCAGCGTGCGCGCCAGGCTTCGGCCGGTGGCGATGCGCAACACGGCCTCGCCGCCCGCCCCCGAGCTGCGGATGCGATGCCGCACCCGCCCCATCTGCTCGACCACCTGCGTAGCCGTCTTGAGCAGGGCCTCGCCTTCGGCCGTGAGCGTGACCGGCACGCGCTGGCGTTCCACCAGCGGCGCGCCGGCCCAGGCCTCCAGGGTGCGGATACGGCGCCCGAACGCCGGATGCGTCACGTGCCGCGCCTCGGCGGCGCGCACGAAGCTGCCGGTCTGCGCCAGCGCGATCAGGTCTTCCAGCAGCTTCAGGTCAGCCATGGCATGCGAGGCGGCGGCTGGGCCGTCAGGCCGGCGCCAGGCCCATCATCGCCAGGGTGGCGCGGGTCAGGTCGCTGTTCGGGTCTTCCAGTTCGTTCACCAGGTCGAAGTGATTGCACTGCGGCGTGGGAATGCGGGTGGCTTGCAGGCCGGCGCCCGTCCAGGCCCGTTCAAAGGCCTCGGTCTGGTTCTTGAAGCCTTGCGTTTCCAGCCCGCCCACCGCCAGCAGCATCGGGCCGGCGCGCTTGGGCAAGTGAAAGATCGGGCTCTGGTGCGCGGCCTGGTCGGGCGTGAGCTGCAGCCAGGTGTTGGGCAGGATGTCGCACAGCGGCCGCAGATCGAACAGGCCGCTCAGCGCCAGGGTGCCCTTGACCACGTCGTCGGGCACGCCGTAGCGCGCCGGCCAGTCGGGCGCGGCCAGCATGCCGGCCAGTTGGCCGCCCGCCGAGCTGCCGCCCACGTAGATGCGGTCGGGGTCCACGCCATAGGTGGCCGCGTTGTGATACAGCCAGGCCAGCGCCGAACGCATCTCGCGCACCACTTCGCCCAGCGTGGCCTCGGGCACCAGCGTGTATTCGGGCACGGCCACTGCGGCGCCGGCGTTGTTGAAGGCCTCGGCCATCACCGGCGCGTCTTCCTTGCGCTGTGCTCGCCAGTAGCCGCCATGGATGAACACGAACAGCGGCGCCGGCGTGCACGTGGAGGCCGGCAGGAACAGGTCCAGCCGTTCATCGTGTCCCATGCCGTAGCGCAGGTTCAAGAGGCCGGGGCGGCGCGACTTCACCGCCGCGGCAGATTCCGCGTAGCGGCGCACGCAGGCGTCGAAATCCGGCACCGATTCCCGGGCGTTGTATTGCACCTCGCGCTCGGCGATGGTGGGAAAAAACAGATCGATATCCGCGTCACTCATTGATGGCCTGCCTGTCGTCCTGGGAAATGATGTGCTCGATGAACTGCGCTGTCTTGCGGTAATGCGCCGCCAGCATCGCCACCGAACGTTCGACGTCGCGCGAGATCGCGGCGTCCAGCAGCTGGCGGTGTTCGTCGTCGACGTTGCGCTCGGGCCCGTAGGCCGTCGCGCCGGCACGCGCGGGACGCCGGTAGCGTTCGGTCTGCGCATACAGCTGCGTGGACAGGTCCAGCAGCCAATGCGAACGGCAAGCGCCGATCAGCGCGTGATGGAAATCCAGGTGACGGGCCTCGAGCGACTCTTCGAGTTCCTGGCTGGGCGGCGAGACCTCGCCGGCGCGCTGCGCAGCCAGCGTCAGCGCGTGGTACGCACCCACCAGGCGCGTCTCCCAGGCATCGTCGGCATTGGCCAGCGACCGCCTCAAGGCGTCGCAATCGATCAGGATGCGGGTTTCACAGGCGTCCCACATTTCTTCGATCGACAGGGGCGCAATGCGGAAACCGCGCGAGGTGGTGGTGACCACCATGCGCTCGCTGCGCAGGCGGTTCAGGGCTTCGCGAATGGGAGAAAAGCTGCTGCCGTAGCGCTGCTTGAGCAATTCCAGGCGCAGGGACTGGCCCGGCGCGAAGGCGCCGCTCATGATGTCGCGCCGAAGCAGGCGGTAGACCTGCTCGGACAGCGTGATTTCCTCTACCTCGGCGCTCCCGTCCGATCCGGGCTCGTCCTGGCGGGAGGCTTTGATTCTTGGCTTCAACGTGCTCTCCAGATGTCGGCGGCTGGCCGGCCGGCCCGCAGGCCGGCGGCCCATTCTACTCGCGGGCCGGTCGGCCTTGCCGGCGTCCATCGGGTTGCGGTTCGGTCAGCGCGGCCGGCGGGGCCCGGTCGGGCTCGTCCTCGTTCAGATCGTTCGGGTCGTCATAACGGGCCGCCTGCAAGGGCCGGCGGTTCACGCGCAGGTCGAACACGTCGAAGCGGTTGTAGTGGCCGGTGATGTCGTGCATCTGGCGCGGCTGGATGCAGCGCGACAGGTCGATGTCGGCATAGACGATGCCTTCGTCGTCGATCAGCGGTTCGCCGATCACGCGGCCGTCCGGTCCCAATATCCCCGAAAACGCGCTGTTGCGGCGCGCCAGCGTCTCGCGGGCCTCGGGGTGGCTGGCACTGATGGCGTCCTGGATCTCGGTCGAGATCGTCGAGCACGACACCACCGTGAACACCTTGCCTTCGAACGAATGGGCCGCGGCGCGCAGGCGGATGGCCTCGGCCATGTCGTAGTCCGGCGGCGCCACCGGCAGCGAGATGTAGCTGGCCACGTGCACCATTTCGCCTTGCGCCAACAGCGAAAACCGCGCCAGCGTGTTGGTGTTCTCGCCACAGGCCAGGCCGCCCAGCTTGCCGACCGAGGTGTCGTACACCCGCAGCGATTCGCCATCGCCGTGCGCCCAGGTCAGCTTTTCGGCCCAGGTCGGCACCAGCTTGCGGTGGCGGCCCAGGATGCGGCCTTCGTCGTTGATGAACACCATGGTGTTGTAGATCGTGCCCACGCCAAAACGGCTGCGCTCGTTCACGCCTACCACCACGTTGATGCCGTGCTGGCGCGCGGCCTGCGCGATACGGCGGATCTCGGGGCCGGGCAGTTCGATGGCGCTCTTGCAGAGCTTTTCAAACCACGGACTGCCCTGCACCGGGTTCATCACCCAGCTCCAGTACGGATAGGCCGAGATGAACACTTCCGGAAACGCCACCAGGCGCGCGCCCTGGCCCGCGGCCTCGGCGATCAGCGCGCAGGTCTTGTCGACCGTGGCGTCGGTGTCCAGGAAGACGGGCGCCGCCTGCACGGCAGCGGCCTTGAATTGGGGCAGATTCAGCATGATTTCGGTTCCTCTTGCGGGTCAGATGCCCAGATAGCGCTGCGCCAGCTCGGGCTGCGCGGACAGTTCGGCAGGCTGGCCCGACCAGGCCACGCGGCCCTTGTCGACGATGTAGTGGCGGTCCACCAGCGTCGCCATCTCGGGCAGGTTCTTATCGATCACCAGAAGCGTCTGGCCTTCGGCCTTCAGGGTGCGCAGGCACCGCCAGATTTCCTGCCGGATCAGCGGTGCCAGCCCTTCGGTAGCCTCGTCCAGGATCAGCAGCTTGGGGTTGGTCATCAGCGCCCGGCCCACCACCAGCATCTGCTGCTCGCCGCCGGACAGCGTGCGCGACGACTGGCCGCGGCGTTCCTGCAGCCGCGGAAACAGCGCGTAGACGCGAGCCAGGTCCCAGCCGCCGGGTGCGCCGCGCGAGGTCGCCACCAGGTTTTCTTCCACCGTCAGCGACCCGAACACGCGCCGGCCCTCGGGCACCAGCCCCACGCCCAGCCGCGCCACCGCGCTGGGCGCGGGCCGCGACAGCGTCTGGCCGCGAAACTGCACCTGCCCGCCAGTCGCGGGCAGCATGCCCATCAGCGTCTTGATGGTGGTGGTCTTGCCCATGCCGTTGCGGCCGATCAGCGAAATCACCTCGCCCTCGCCCGCCTCGAACGACATGCCGAACAGCACCTTGCTCGAGCCATAGCCGCCCGTCAGGCCGTCAACCTTCAACATGTTCTTCTCCCAGATAGGCGGCGCGTACGTCCGGATGGCGCCGCACCTCGTCGGGGGCACCGCTAAACACCACCTTTCCGTAGACCAGCACGCTGATGCGGTCGGCCAACGCAAAGACAGCGTCCATGTCGTGTTCCACCAGCAGGATGCCGTAGTCGCCCTTCATGCCCAGCAGCAGCCGGGTCATGCGGGCCGATTCCTCGGGCCCCATGCCGGCCATGGGCTCGTCCAGCAGCAACAGCCGCGGTGAGCGCGCCAACGCCACCGCCAATTCCAGCTGACGCTTTTCGCCATGGGCCAGGTCGGCCGTGCGCACATGGCGGCGTTCGGCCAGGCCCACGTGCGTCAGCCACTGCATCGCCTGGGCCTTCAGGCCCGCGTCGCGCCGTGGGTCGGACCAGGCGCCGAACGCCCGGCCGCCCTTGAGCATGCTCGACAGAATCACGTTTTCCAGCGCGGTGTATTCGTGGCACAGCTCGGTAATCTGGAACGAACGCCCCAGGCCCAGCCGGGCGCGTTCGAAGGCCCGCAGCGCGGTCACGTCGCGCCCTTCCAGATGGATCGTCCCCGAGTCCGGCCGGATCTCGCCGCAGATCTGCGCGATCAGCGTCGACTTGCCGGCGCCGTTCGGGCCGATGATGGCGTGGATCTCGCCCGCCCGCACGTCCAGGTCGACCCCATTGGTGGCGACCACCGCGTCGAAGGCCTTGCGCAATCCAGATAGCTGCAGCAGTACCTTCCCGGCAGCGGTGTGCGATGCGGCGACCTTATCGGGATGCCATGGAGCCGGCTGCGCCGGTCCGTCGGCATGCCCCCTTGAGGGGGAGGCGCGCAGCGCTTCGGGGGTGGGCTTAGTCAGCATGTCGCGTCTCCAAGAGGCGGCCAAACAGGCCTTTCTGGCCCCACAGCACCACCAGCACCAGGATCGGCCCCATGTACAGCAGCCAATGCTCGGTCAACGACGACAGCAGCTGCTCCAGCCCCAGGAACACGGCCGCGCCCGCAATCGGGCCCAGCAGCGTACCCACGCCGCCCAGGATCACGATGGCCATCAGCTCGCCGGACTTGGTCCACGCCGCCATGTCGGGCGTCACCAGCCCCGCGTAGTTGGCCCACAGCACGCCGGCCAGCCCCGTGCCCACCGCCGACAGCACGAAGGCGGAGAGGCGGTACGGCGTGGGCGCCACGCCCAGGTTCAGCGCGCGCCGCTCGCTCTGGCGCAGCGCTTGCAGCACCATGCCGAACCGCGAATTGACGATGCGGATGCACAGCAGCGTCCAGCCTGCCAGAAGCGCCAGGCAGACGTAGTAGAACGTCACCGGGCTCTCCAGGTTCAGGCCCGGCAGCACATTGCGCTGCGCGATCATCAGGCCGTCGTCGCCGCCGTAGAACTGCAGCGACACCAGGATGAAATACACCATCTGGCCGAACGCCAGCGTGATCATGATGAACTGCACGCCGCGCGTGCGCAGCGCCAGGTAGCCGAACACCCAGCCCGCCAGCGCGCACACCGCCAGCGCGATCGGCCACACCACCAGCGCGGCATTGCTGCCGGCCCAGCCGAACAGCGGGCCCGCCTCGGCCGTGTGGAACGCGATGATGCCCACCGCATAGCCGCCCAGCCCGAAGAACATCGCATGGCCGAAGCTGACCATGGCGCCATAGCCGATCACCAGGTCCAGGCTGACCGCCGCCAGCCCGTAGATCAGAAAGCGCGTGACCACGCCGATCAGGAAAGGCGACCCGGAGGCCGCCGCGGCAGCCGGCAGCGCCAGCAGCAGGACCAGCCCGGCCAGCCCCCAGCGCGCGCGATTCGAAAGATTCATTGTCATCATCATCCCCGCGCCGGAAACAGCCCGCCCGGCCTGGCGATCAACACGATCGCCATCAACACATAGATGCTGGCAGACGCCAGGCCCGCGGCCAGCGGGTCTGCCGTGGCCGGCGAGAACACCGCGCCCAGCAACTGCGGCAGAAAGGCCCGCCCCATGCTGTCCACCATGCCGACCAGCAGCGCCCCCGCCAGCGCCCCGCGCACCGAGCCCACGCCACCGATCACGATCACGACGAAGGTGGTGATCAGGATGCGTTCGCCCATGCCGATTTCCACCGCCAGCAGCGGCGCGGCCATCACTCCCGCCAGGCCGCACAAGAGCGCGCCCAGGCCGAACACCAGCGTGTAGAGCTTCTTGATGTCGATGCCCAGCGCGTCGACCATCTCGCGATCGTCGGCGCCGGCACGGATCAGCATCCCGATGCGGGTACGGTTCACCAGCCACCACAGCCCCACCGCCACCAGCGCGCCGATGGCGATGAACGACAGGCGGATCAGCGGATACTGGAACCCCGGCGCCAGCGTCACCGCGCCTTCCAGGAAGGACGGGATGCCCACCAGCGGCGGACGCCGCCCGAAGATCAGGCTGACGGCCTCGTTCGAAAACAGCAGCAGGCCGAACGTGGCCAGCACCTGGTACAGGTGATCGCGCTTGTACAGCTTGCGGATCACCAGCACCTCGACCGACAGGCCGTAAAGCCCGGCCCCCAGCAGCGCCGCCAGCACGCCCGCCAGGAACGAACCGGTGGTGCCGATGGCGTAGGCCGCGCAGTACGCGCCCACCATGTAGAACGAACCGTGGGTCAGGTTCACCACGCCCATGATCCCGAAGATCAGGGTCAGTCCGGCCGCGAGCAGGAACAGCATCGCGCCGAACTGCAGCCCGTTGAGCAACTGTTCGAAAAGCAATGTCATGACGGCATCTTGCAGAATTGGGCGTAGGCGTCCTTGTCATCCGACACCAGCTTGCGCACCAGGTGCGGCGACAGCACGCCGCTGGCGTCCTTTTCAATCTTCATCAGGTACAGGTCCTGCACCGGATGCTGATTGGTGTTCATGCTGAACTTGCCGCGCAGCGACGCGAATTCCGGCTTGCGCAACGCGGCGCGGAACTCGGCCTGGCGTGACAGGTCGCCGCCGGTGGCCTTGAGCCCCGCCCCGATCAGTTGTGCCGTGTCGTAGGCCTGCATGGCGTAGTCGGTCGGCACGCGGCCATAGGCCGCTTTGAATGCCTGCACGAAGGCCTTGGACTGCGGGTTGTCGAAGTCCGCCGACCAGATGCCGGTGGTGTAGGCGCCCAGCGCCGCGTCGCCGGTGGCCTGGATCATGCGCGCATCCATCGAGAAGCTGGGCATCAGCATCGGAATGGTCTTGTTCAGGCCGGCCGCCGCGTACTGCTTGACGAAGTTGATGCCGGTGCCGCCCGGATGGAACTGATAGACAGCTTCGGGCGCCAGCGAGCGCAGGCGCGCCAGTTCCACCGAGAAGTCCGACTGATCCAGCTTGGTGTAGATCTCGGCCACCACCTCGCCCTTGTAGGTGCGCTTGAAGCCTTCGATGGCGTCGCGCCCGGCCTGGTAGTTGGGGGCCAGCAGCACCACGCGCTTGTAGCCCAGTTCATTGGCCGCCACGCCACCCGCCGTATGGAAGGCATCGTTCTGGTACGAGGCCACGAAATAATTCTGGTCGCACTTCTCGCCGGCGAAGCTGGACGGCCCGGGATTCAGACTGACGTAGAAAGCGCCCGCCTTGACCACGCCCGGCGCCACGGCAGCGAGCACGTTCGAGAAATTCACGCCGGTGAACAGCTTCACGCCCGACTGCAGCATCCGGTCGGCCGCCTGCTTGGCGTTGGCCGGCTTCAGGCCGTCGTCCTCGATCACCAATTGCACCGGCACCCCGCCCAACGCGCCGCCGCCCTGCTTGATGGCCAGGTTGAAGGCATCGCGTTCGTCTTCGCCGATGTAGCCCGCCGGCGTGGACAGCGTGGCGATGAAGCCGATCTTGACCGGGTCCGCGGCCTGCGCCGCGCCGCCCAGCGCCATGGCCATTGCGGCCGCCCATACTGTTTGCTTGATCATTGTTTTCCCCTTGGAGACCGCTCAGCCGGCCGCCCTTGCGACCGGCGCCGGAATTCGCCTAGACCGCCACCACCGGATGCCGCAGCGTGCCGATACCTTCCACGCACGCCACCACCACGTCGCCCGGCCACAGCCATTCCTGCGGCTTGCGGCCCGCGCCCACGCCTTCCGGCGTGCCGGTGGCGATGATGTCGCCCGGCTCCAGCGTGATGCCGGCGCTTATGTCGGAAATCAGGAACGGCACCTTGAACAGCATGTGGCGCGTGTTCGAACCCTGCTTCTTTTCGCCGTTCACCGTCAGCCACAGGTCCAGCACCTGCGGGTCGGGAATCTCGTCGGCCGTGACGATGCACGGGCCGAACGGGGCGTAGGTATCCTGGCCCTTGGAATAGATCCACTGGCCCGCACGGCGGCAATCGCGCGCGCTCATGTCCAGCATCACGCTGTAGCCGAACACGTACGACAGCGCATCGGCCTCGGCCACGCGCGTGGCGCGCCGGCCCATGATCACCGCCAGTTCCACCTCCCAATCCAGCTGCTGGGTGATCCTGGCGTTGTGCTCGATGGCGTCTCCCGGGCCGATCACCGTGGTGGGCGGCTTGGAGAAAATCACCGGCTGCTTGGGCAGGTCGGCCGACGTGTCCAGCGTGCGGCTCGATTCCGCCACGTGCTCGACGTAGTTCAGGCCGATGCCGAAGATGTTCTTGCGCGGACGCGGAATCGGCGCCAGCAGCTTCACGTTTTCCTGCGGCAGCGCCGTACCCACGGGCCAATTGCCGCGATAGGCATCCAGCAGCCGCGATGCCTGGGCCACGGCCACCGGGCCCAGGTCGATGAAGGCCAGCATGTCGTCCGGCAGCGCCACGCCACCGGCCTGGCCCAGCAGGGCCAGGTCGATCACATAGCCTTCGGCCAGCGCACCCAGGCGGGCGGCGGCGGCGGGATGGGCGCGAAAAGTTACCAAGCGCATAGGAACTCCAGGAAATTCAAGACGAGTTGAGACAGGCGCCCGGGTCGCCCCGGGCGGCGGATGAAAATTCAGAGTGGGGGGGTGCCGCCGCTAGATCAGTTTCTGGTGGCCGCCGTTGTCCTTGACCGCTTCTTCGCGGTAGAGGGCCAGCGAACGCATCACCGGCAGGTCGTTGAAGCAGAACAGGCAGGCATCGTCGTTGGACGACAGGTTGGCGTGCTCATGCACGGCCCAGGACGGCACACAGAAGATGTCGCGCTCGGTCCAGTCGTAGCGCTTGCCGTCGATGATCGAAAAGCCGCTGCCCTTGGCCACCTGGTAGATGAAGCTGCCGGTGTGGCGATGCGCCTGGGTGTGCTCGCCCGGCCGCAGCAACTGCATGCTGGCGCCGATGGTGGGCATGACCGGGCCGCCCGTGGCCGGGTTGACGTAATCCATCAGCACGCCGTCGTAAGGGCTGCCCGCCGACACCCGCGCATGGCGGCGCAGCGCTTCGTAGGTCGGCTCCCATTCGTACTTGAACAGGGGCGAATAGGGTTTGGTCCAGCCCGATGCCTGCGGCCGCAGGGCCACGTTGCCCCAGGTGGCGCTGGTGTCGTCCACCGGGTGCGTCACGGTCTGGTTCAGGTCGGGATGCACGGCATAGAAGCCGGCCTCCAGCGCATTGACCAGCGGAATGTCCAGGCCGTCCTGCCAGATGCAGGTGCTGCCGTCTTCGGCCACGCCATGCTCGTGCCAGGTGCCGTTGGGGGTCAACACGAAATCGTTCGCCCCCAGCGTCATCTTGTGGCCGTCCACCACCGTGAACGCGCCCGTGCCTTCCATGATGAAGCGCAGCGCCGAATGCGAATGCGCATGGGCCGAGGCCAATTCGCCCGGCTGCATCACCTGCAGCCCCGAATACAGCCAGCCCACCGCCGCGGCCACGTCGCGCCGGCCGGGATTGTTCAGGTAGATCACCCGGCGGCCGGCTTCTTCGGGCGAAACCAGCTCGGCCGAGCGCAGCACGTGGCCCCGCAGTTCCTGGTAGCGCCACACCACCGGCACCGACGCCGACCGCGGCGCCCAGGGCTCGATCTTGTTCGCCACCGTCCAGAGCGCGCCGGTCTCCAGGCGCGCCAGCTCCTGGTAGTAGGCGATGCGCTCCGGCGAATCCGCCACGTTGGCGCGGCCCGCGGTGCTTTCGCGGTAGGCGTCGTACCTGTTCGCTTCCATCCCTAGCCTCTTTTTATAAAACCTAAAAGATTTTCGAAAATATTAGAGGCGAGCGGGACTTTGGGCAATCTTTGCGCGCTAGGGGTTTTCCTGGGTCTGATCGGCCTGTCGAAGATTTACCTGCGCGCTTGTCGAAAATACTGTACAAAAACACAGTGCAACATGCTACATTTCGCTCGCCCGAAAAACGTCGTCCAGGAGAATCCTGTGTCCGAAGCCGCTCATCTCGTCCAGTACATCGTCGTCCCCTACCGCACTGCCGCCAACGGCGTGGCCCCCGGAGAAATCCGGCCGGCCAGCAGTGAGTTCGGCGCCATCCGCATCGCCAACGCCATGGCCTCCAAGTTCGCCGGCGTGGCCGCCTACGAAGTCATGATCGACAAGGAAACCGGCGACATGGAATCGCCCCGCATCCTCGCCCAGATCGGCACCGTGCCGTCGCTGGACGACTGACCCTTCCCCTTTTCCGTCTCCTCAAACGGAAGCGCCACCGGCACCGCATTCCCGC
>NZ_JCBANA010000097.1:0-22295 GCF_059760725.1 Achromobacter sp. 1014246743 | reverse complement strand
CGCCACCGAGGCGCGGCAGGCCAGCGCGAATTGCAGGCTCCAACGCCATTGATGCGGGTCCAGCCGGGGCCGGAAACGCAGGGGCGAATCGTTGCGCAGCAGCCAGCCGGGTACGCTGGGCAGCACCCCCGGGCCGGCCAGCGGTGCCACATAGCTGTAGCTGAGCTGGCCGCCGTTGGCGTAGCTGGACACCTCGGCCGGGTGCGCATGCGCGTCCACCAGCACCACATCATGCCCCTGGCGCGCCAGGAAATAGGCGGACGTCACGCCCACCACGCCGGCCCCGATTACGCACACGCGCATACCTGCATCCAAATAAGAGATTGGCAACCTTTCTATTCTGGCGGGTGCGACGACTGGTAGCAAATCACCAGGACCGGGGCGGCCATAACCCCGGCTCATGGGCCCGGCCCTAGGCCGCCCGGTGCAGTCTGATGATGGCCGCGGCCGTCGGGTCGCGCACCAGGTCGGCCAGCGTGTACGCGTTGAGGGCGTCGTAGAAGGCCTGCAGCGTCTGCGCCAGCACGCCGGCCAGACGGCAGGCGCCGTCCAGCGCACAGGGCGGCTCGCGACAATCGATCAGGGGGCCCTGCTGTTCCAGTTCGCGCACCAGGTCGCCCAGCCGGTATTGCGCGGGCGGATGCGCCAGCGCCAGGCCGCCCCCCTTGCCGCGCGACGTGCTGACCCAGCCGCGCTGCGACATGAAATGCACCACCTTGACCAGATGGTTGCGCGACACGTCAAAGCGCGCGGCGATCTCCGGAATGGTGACAGCCGCGGGCCGGTCGCGGCATTGCGTCAGGTACATCAGCACGCGCAAGCCGAAGTCGGTGAATCGGGTCAGTTGCATGGGCGCCAGGATACACCGGTCAGGTGGGTGCGCCGCCGCTGCCGAAGGCCTCGGCGTGGATCCGGTCCGCCGCCACCCCCAGCGCCAGCAGCGTCTCGCGCTGGGCCCGCATGAAGCCGGCCGGGCCGCACAGGTAGTAGTCGGCATCCGGCACGATGGCCTGGTCGCGGATGGCGCGCAGGTCGACACGGCCGGCGTAGTCGTAATCACGACCCGGCTGGTCGCCGCTGGCGACCTCTTCGTAGAACACCGCCTTGCGCACATTGCCGCGCGCCGCCGCTACGGTGTTGACGTGATCTTTCATGGCATGCGCCGCGCCATTGCGGCAGCCATGCACGAAACGGATCTGGCGCGGGTCATCGGTGGCCACCAGGTGGTTCAGCATCGACACCATGGGCGTCAGGCCCACGCCGCCACTGACCAGCACCACCGGCGCGGCGGTGTCATCACGCAGGTGGAAATCCCCCTGCGGCGGCGCCACGTCCAGCACGCCGCCTTCCTGCAGGCGGTCGTGCAGCGCGTTGGATACGCGGCCGGCAGGCGTCTGCACGCCCGCTGGTTCGCGCTTGACCGAAATGCGCAGGCGGCCCTGCCCCGGCGCGTCCGACAGGCTGTATTGGCGCGGCTGCATCAGACCCAATTCAGGCACGTAGATGCGCACCGACACATATTGGCCGGGGCGGTAGTCGGGCACCGTGCCACCGTCGGCCGGCGCCAGGTAGAACGAGGTGATCTCCGTGCTTTCGGGCTGCTTGCCCACCACGCGGAAGGCGCGCCAGCCGGTCCAGCCGCCCGGCTTGGCCGCCGAATCCGCGTACAGCCGTGCCTCTTCGGCAATCAGCATGTCGGCCAGCTGGCCGTAGGCGGCAGCCCAGGCGTCCACCAGTTCGTCGGTGGCGGCCTCGCCCAGCACCTCGCGGATGGACGCCAGCAGGTGGCGGCCCACGATCGGGTAGTGCTCGGGCCGGATGCCCAGGCTGACGTGCTTGTGGACGATGCGCGTCACCACCGGCGCCAGCACCGACGGATCGTCGATGTGCTCGGCGTAGGCGGCCACCGCCCCGGCCAGCGCCTGCTGCTGTTCGCCGCCCGCCTGGTGGCCCTGGTTGAAGACGTGCTTGAGTTCGGGATTGCCGTCGAACATGCGAGCGTAGAAATGGCGGGTCAACGCCACGCCGTGGGTCTTCAGTACGGGGGCCGTGGCCTTGACCAGGGCGCGGATCTGCGGGCTCAACATCAACTGCTCCTTGCGCTGCGGATGACCCGGGCGGGAATGCCGGACATCCGGTTTTAAAGATGCATTAATAATACATGTTTAAGTGCGACGGGCAAAACCCTGATGGCCTGTCAGTCCGCGCCGCCCTCCCATTGCCCCAGAACCTGCACCGCCGGCAGTTCACATCCCGCCGCCGCCCGCCAGTGCAGACGAGCGGGCGGGTCGGCCGGGCTGGCGCGCCACACGGCGGCGGCCACCCACTCGTCGCCAAGCTGCCAGCCCCCCGCCTGCCACCGCCCGGCCGGCGGGCGCAACGTCCATTCGCCCGAGGGCAGCGGCGCCAGGCCGACCGAGGCCATGTCCGCCGGAAAATCCAGCCCGGCGGCTTTGATGAAGGCTTCTTTGAGGGTCCAGAGCAGGTAGAACCGGATTTGCCGCCGGGGCAAGTTGGCGGCGTCGCGCAGCCACGCCTGTTCGGCAGCGCTGCATACCCAGGCGGCCAGCGCATCGAGATCCCGCGGCCGTATCCGTTCAAGATCGGCGCCGACGGCCCGGTCGGCCGGGGCCTGCGCGCACAGGGCATGGCCGCCGCTGTGGCTGAGCGACAAGGCCTTCGCGCCGCCGGCCGCCCGAACGCTTTGCAGCAATGCGCGGCTGACACGCCAGTCGAGCAGCGCCTTGGCGGAGCGTATGGCCGGCGCGCGGCGGGCGTCCTCGGGGGACAACGCTTGCGGCCGATAGTCATCGGCCGCGCTTTGGCAAGCCCACCACAGGGTAAGTTCCAAATTTCCCACTTTATTTAGTAACAAAATGCTAGTTCAAAATGTAAAACACGCGTCGTTACAAGCGCCTTGGTAACTTCTAAAAACAATTCACCTATTTACGATCATAGTAAGATCGCGCGCTTATGCTGACCTTCTCAATTGCGCAATGGCAGGGTTGGACAGCGGGCTTTGACGACGCGAGCAGCTGGAAGCAGTGGGCTGAACATCCTTATTGTCCCGTTGGCGAAACCTGCCCGCCACGCCTGGAATTCCTGCCTCCGATGCAGCGCCGTCGCCTGACCCCGATGGCGCGCTCGGTGTTCGCGTGCGCCTGGCCGGTCGCCGAGGGCCAAGCCCCCATGCCGCTGGTCTTCGCTTCGCACCATGGCGAAACCACGCGCAATTTCGGCCTGCTGCAGGCGCTGGCCGCCAACGAACCGCTGTCGCCCACCGCCTTCGGGCTGTCGGTGCACAACGCCATTGCCGGACAGTGGTCGATCATACGCCGCGAAACCCCCGAATCCGTTGCCCTCTCGGTCGAAGACGACGGGTTGGAACACGCTTTCCTGGAAGCCGGGTTGCTGCTGGCCGACGGCCACGCCGAGGTGCTGGTGGTGCTCGCGGAAGAACGGCCGCCGGCCCCTTATGCTCCATGGATCAACGACGTGCCGTTCTCGTACGCGGCGGCATTCCGCCTGCGCGCTGGATCCGATTGGCGGCTCGAACCCGTGGCGGCGGATTCATCCGCCCCGACGGGCGCCGACGCGCCGCAGCCCTGGCCCAACACGCTGAACCTGCTGCGCCACCTGGCATTGCACACCCCTGCCTGGCGACACGCCAACCACGCCCGTCACTGGCTCTGGACCCGCTCGGCATGACGCCTTCCCCCCTTCCTCCCGCGCCCGCCGTCCCCCGCCAGGATTTCTGGCTGTGGCGCCTGGTCGCCACGGGCATGGCCTTCACGATGTTCGGCGTGGGCGGCGTGCTGCTGCGCCTGCTGGTGTTCCCGCCGCAGCGCCTGATTCCCGGCAATGCGGCCGACCGCCAGCGCCGCGCGCGCTGGGCGCTGAACGGCACGTTTCGCTTCTTCATCCGCTTCATGGTGCGGGTGGGCATCCTGACCGTCGAATTCAAGGGTGCCGAGCGCCTGGGCAAGCCCGGCCAGATGATCCTGGCCAACCACCCGTCGTTGCTCGACGTCGTGTTCCTGGTGGGCCACGTCAAGAACGCCAACTGCATCGTCAAGCACGGTCTGGCCACCAACCCGTTCACGCGCGGCCCCGTCAGCAACGCCGGGTACATCACCAACGATGAGAGCTTCGACATGTTCGACCGCGCGGCCGACGTCTTGCGCAACGGTGAAACCCTGATCGTCTTTCCGGAAGGCACCCGCACACCGCCCGACCGCCTGCCGCAGTTTCACCGCGGCGCCTGCGCCATTGCGCTGCGCGGCGCACGCGTGGTGACGCCGGTGGTCATCCGCATGAACCCCCGCAGCCTGACCAAAGGCGAACCCTGGTACCGCATCCCGCCGTGCCGCATGCGCTACGTCATTCAGGTGGGCGAAGACATTGATCCGGCAACATGGTCGAATGCGCACCCGCTGCCCATCGCCGGGCGCAAGATGAACGAGCACCTGCACGCCTATTTCGAAGCCGAACTGACGCGCGACGCGCCCGTCGGCGCGGCGGGGCCGGCCGACGCAACGCGACCCGCGGCCACGGCCGCCAAGACAGACAACGAACACGCCTGATAACGACAAACGCCAACCGCGCCGCAAGTGGAGTGCAAGCAGCATGAATCAACTGGAAAACGAGCTCAAGACGCTCGTCATTGAATCCCTGGGCCTGGAAGACATCGCCCCGGCCGACATCGACCGCGAGGCCCGCCTGTTCGGCGACGGCCTGGGTCTGGACTCGGTCGATGCCCTGGAACTGGGCCTGGCGCTGCAAAAGCGCTACGGCATCACGATCGACCCCGAAACGCGCAACATGCGCGAGCACTTCGCCAGTATTGCCAGCCTGGCCGAATTCGTCGCGGCCCAGCGTCGCAGCTAAGGCATTGGAGTTGACCATGCAAACCCGCGATGACATCTTCAACACGCTGCGCGACGCGCTCTGCGAGCTGTTCGAGATCGAACCTGAGCGCATCACGCCAGAAGCCAACCTGTACACCGACCTGGAAATCGACAGCATCGACGCCATCGACCTGATCGATCACGTGCGCCGCCAGACGGGCCGCAAGCTCGACGCCAACGACTTTCGCAGCGTGCGCACGGTCGAAGACGTGGTCCAGGCCATCTGCAAGAAACAGCAGGACGCCGCCGCATGAAGCGAGGCCTGGCGCCCGCCCTGGCCGTGGCCGGCCTGGCCTACCCCTTCGTCGTGCATGCGACGCTGGGGCGGGTCGACGCGGCCTGGCTGGCGCTGCCGCTGGCGCTGCTATGGCTGGCACGCGCCTTCACGCCCGGCGCCGACACGCCCGGCGGACGCCTCTTGCCGCTGGCCGCCGTGGCCTTCTGCGTGGTGCTGGCGGTATCGAATTCGCAAGACTGGCTGCGTTGGTATCCCGTAATGATCAATGCGATGCTGCTGGCCATCTTCGGCGCCAGCCTGCGCCAGGGCCGGCCGGTGATCGAACGCCTGGCGCGCCTGCGCCACCCCGACCTGCCCGAGGCCGGCGTGCGCTACACACGCAATGTCACGCGCGTCTGGTGCGGCTTTTTCGCCGTCAACGGCGCCATCGCCGCGGGCCTGGCCGCCTGGGGCCCCTGGGCCTGGTGGACCGCCTACAACGGCGCCATCAGCTATGTCCTGATGGGCCTGCTGCTGGGTGGCGAATGGTTGTTGCGGCCTGCCGCGGCAAAGGCGGCTTGAACGGTGGCCTGGATTCCCCTGACGCATCTGCTGCTGTCCGCCGGCGCGCCGGCCGACGGCACACCGGTCGCCGACGACCCGCCTCTGTCGCGCGCGGCCTTCGCCGCGCAATGCCTGACGGTAGCCGGGGCGCTGCAAGCCCGCGCCATCCGCCGCGCCGCGCTCTGGTTCGATGACGCAGCCACCCTTGCCACCGCACTGTATGCCTGCTGGCGCGCCGGCATCACGGCCGTGCTGCCCGGCGATGCACGGCCAGACTCCTGCCTCCCGCTCGACGCCACCGTCGATGCCTGGCTGACCGACACCGACCTGCCCGCCGGCACCCGCGCCCCCTGGCGCCTGCACCAGCTGCTGGACGCACCGCCCCTGCCGCCCGCCGCCCTGGACCCGGCGCAGACGCTGGTGCTGTGCACGTCCGGTTCCAGCGGCACGCCCAAGCACGTGTCGAAAAGCTGGGGCCAACTGGCGCGCGAAGTCGACGCCCTGCAGCGCCAATGGCCCGACGCCACCGGCCCGGTGCTGGGCAGCGTGTCCGCGCAGCACATGTACGGCCTGCCATTTCGCGTGCTATGGCCGCTATGCGCCGGACGCCTCATCGACCGCCGCCAGCGCCACTACCCCGAAGACCTGCAACTGGCCAGCCTGCGCCACCCCACGTTCACCTGGATCGCCAGCCCCGCGTTGCTGCGCCGGCTGGGCGACCGCCTGGACTGGGCCCAACTGCGTGGCCGCCTGGGCCGCATCTACTCATCGGGCGGCGCCCTGCCCGCTGACGTTTCCGACGCCATCGCGCAGCAACTGGGCCTGCGCCCCACCGAAATCTACGGCAGTTCCGAAACCGGCGCCGTGGCCTGGCGCAGCGGCGCCGGCCTGTGGCAACCGCTGCCCGGCATGACGGTCGGCCTGGATGCGCAAGGCGCGCTGCGCGTGATGTCGCCGTGGGTCGACGCCGCAGACGAACAAACCGCCGATGGCGCCGAGCTTGCCGAGGGCGGCTTCCAGTTGCTGGGCCGCCTGGACCGCATCGTCAAGATCGAAGAAAAGCGCGTTGCGCTGCCGATGATCGAACACACCCTGGCGCGCCACCCGTTCGTGGCCGAGGCACGCGTGGGCCGGCCCACGGGCGCACTGCGCCTGACCGCCCTGGTGGCGTTGTCCGCCGTCGGGTTGCATGCGCTGCGCAACCAGGGGCGCCGCAGCGTGGTCGACGCGTTGCGCCGACATCTGGCGGCAGGCGTCGATTCGGTGGCCATTCCCCGCAGTTGGCGGCTGCTGCGCCAATTGCCCTGGAACGCACAGGGCAAGATGCCGCAGGCGGACTTCGACGTTGCGGCAGGCGAGCGCCCGCTGCACCCGGTGGCCGACGGCCTTCCCACCGACAACGCCGACGAACGCCGCTACCGCATCGAGATTCCCTGCGACCTGGCGTATTTCAGTGGCCACTTCCCGACCGCGCCGGTCGTGCCCGGCGTGGCGCAAATCACCTGGGCCTTGTCGCTGGCGCAGCGTGAATTGCAGCCCGCGTTGCATTTTGCCGGCATGGAAGCCCTGAAATTCCAACGCTTGCTGCGGCCCGGCGACGTGGCCGAACTGGCGCTGCGCTGGGATGCCGGCAAGCAGAAGCTCTACTTCGCCTACACGCTGGACGGCGCGCCCTGCTCGTCCGGCCGCGTGCTGCACGGAAGCGGTCATGGCGCCGCATAAGCTCTGCGCGGTCATTCCCGTCTACAACCACGGCGCCACCGTGGCCGCCGTGCACGCGCAGCTGGCGGCGCTGGGCCTGCCCTGCGTGCTGGTGGACGACGGATCGGCACCCGAATGCGCCACGGTGCTGGACACACTGGCCGCCCTGCAGAACACCCACCTGGTGCGCCGCCCACAGAACGGCGGCAAGGGCGCCGCGGTACAGGACGGCCTGCGCGCCGCCCGCAGCCTGGGCTACAGCCATGCGCTGCAGGTCGACGCCGACGGCCAGCACGCCCTGACCGATACCGCCGCATTCCTGCAGGCCTCGCGGGCCCAGCCCCAGGCGGTCATTTGCGGCGCCCCGGTGTATGGCGACGATGTGCCGCGCAGCCGTCTGTACGGCCGCTGGCTGACCCGGGTGTGGGTCTGGATCAATACCTTGTCGCTCGACATTCCCGATGCCATGTGCGGTTTTCGCGTCTATCCGCTGGATGCCGTGCTGAGGGTCATCGACGACGTGCGGGTGGGCTGCCGCATGGACTTCGACATCGCCATCCTGGTGCGGCTGCATTGGCGCGGCGTGCCCATGGCCTGGCTGCCGACGCGCGTGGTGTACCCCGAAGGCGGGGTATCGCATTTCAAGGCGCTGCGCGACAACGTCCTGATCAGCCGCATGCACGCTCGCCTGTTCTTCGGCATGCTGGCGCGCTCGCCCGCCCTGCTGCTGCGCCGGCTGAGCAAAGGCGTACGCCCATGAGCGCCGCCGATCGGCACTGGGCCGACCAGCCCGAACGCGGCAGCCCCCTGCTGCTGCGCCTGACCGCCTGGGCCGCCCGCCGCATCGGCCGCCGCGCCGTGGCGCCCGTGGTGTGGGTCGTCGTGCTGTATTTCTATACGTTTGGCCCCCGCGCGCGCCGCGCCATTGCTGCCTACCAGCGCCGGCTGATCGCCGCCGGCGGCCTGGCCACGCCGCTGCCCAAGTCCTTTCCCGTCTACCGCCAATACCTGGCATTCGCCCAGGCCCTGCTGGACAAGCTGGACGTGTGGCAGGGCAAGGTCACGTACGCCGACCTGGACATCACCGACCCCGACGCGCTGCATGCGCAGATGGGCACGGGACGCGGCCAGATCCTGGTGGGCTCGCACCTGGGCAACCTGGAAGTGTGCCGCGCGCTGGCCGAAAAATCCGGCCGGCTGAAACTGAACGTGCTGGTGCACACCAAGCACGCTGTCCACTTCGGCCGACTGCTGGACGAAGCCGGTGGCGGTCTGCGGATGATCCAGGTCAGCGAACTGGATGCCGGCGTCATGCTCGACCTGGCCCAACGCCTGGATCGCGGCGAGTGGTTGGCCATCGCCGGAGACCGCGTGCCGCTGACCGGCGACCGCAGCACCGAAGTCGACCTGCTGGGGGCCGCGGCGCTGTTGCCGCAAGGCCCCTGGCTGCTGGCCGGCTTGCTGCGCTGCCCCGTCAACCTGCTGTTCTGCACCCGCCACGGCGCGCGCTACCGCGTGGCCATGGAACGCCTGTGCGACGGCATCGAATGGACGCGCGCCACACGCCAGGCGCAGATCGCCGGCTGGGCACAGCGCTACGCCGACCGCCTGGGCGCGCACTGCCGCCAGGCGCCGCTGCAATGGTTCAACTTCTACCCCTTCTGGAAAGACGATGCGTAAACGTGGCGCCCTGGGCGCGGAGGTCGAAATCCGGGTGCCTTTCTACGACGTCGACGCGATGGACGTCGTCTGGCACGGCCATTACGTCAAATACCTGGAAGAAGCGCGTTGCGCGCTGCTGGACAGCCTGGGATACGGCTACGACGCCATGCGTGCCAGCGGCTATGTGTGGCCGGTGATCGACCTGCAATTGCGCTATGCCCATGCTGCCCAGTTCGGCCAGCGCCTGGTCGTGCGCGCCGAGCTGGTCGAATGGGAACATCGCCTGAAGATCAACTACCTCGTCCGCGAGGCCGCCAGCGGCCAGCGCCTGACCCGGGCCAGTTCGGTGCAGGTGGCCGTCTGCATGCAGAGCCGCGAAATGCAACTGACCTCGCCCGCCGCCCTGGTGGACGCGGTGCAGCGCAAGCTTGACCTCGACTCTCCGGAGCACACGGCATGACTCGCTTGTCCCACCTTCTGCCGGCCCGCCCGCTGAACCTCCTGCTGATCTGCATTGCGGATCGGCTGGCGCGGCGCCTGCTGCTCAGCCTGGCCCTGGCCGTCTTCCCCTGGGTCGCCCACGCCTTCACCCTGGACGACCTGCAACAGCAACTGCGCGCCACCCCCATCGTGCGGGGGCATTTCGTGCAGCAGAAGTTCCTGCGCTCGCTGCCACAGCCCCTGACCAGCCGCGGCGACTTCACCCTGGCCAACGGTCGTGGCCTGCTGTGGCTGCTGCGCAGCCCCATCGCCCAGGACCTGCGCATCAGCGCCGACGGCATCGCGCGACGCGGCGCCGACGGCGCCTGGCAGGCGCTGCCGCAACACACCGGCGCCGGCCGCGAAAATCGCCTGTTCCTCTCGGTGCTGGCGGGCGACACCAGCGGCCTGCGCGAGAACTTCGACCTGACCCTGACCGGCAGCGCCGACGCCTGGCAACTGATGCTGTTGCCGCGCTCGGTGCTGCTGCGCCAGATCTTCGAGAACATCCAGATCAACGGCGGCAAGCTGGTCGACCGCATCGAGTTGCGCGAAGTGCAAGGGGACCGCAGCGTGCTGCAGATGACCGACGCCGTGGCCGCCGACGCGCTGACGCCCGAGGAGCAACGTGCCTTTGCCGATTGAGCGCTGGCTGCCGCGGCTGTTCAAGCTGGGGGTGTTGCTGCTGCTGTGCCTGGGGGCCTGGCAGTGCCGCCACGGCTGGCCGGTCTCTGCCAATCTGATGGACCTGGTGCCGCAGGCGCGCGCTGACGCCACGCGTCAGCTCGCCGAAGCCCGCATCCAGGAGCCCCTCAGCCGCCAGTTGGTCGCGCTGGTGGCCGCCGCCAAGGATGGCGACAGCGCGGCCCCCGCGCGGCTGCTGGCGCAGCGCTGGCAGCAAAGCGGCCTGTTCGATTCGGCGTTGGTCGACGTGGACGTGGATCTGCCCGAACTGCGGGCTCGACTGCTGGCCAACCGCCTGGCCCTGCTGCCCGCGGCACAGCGCCAGCAACTGCTCGAAGACACGCCCGCCTTTGCCCGGCGCCGCGCACGCGAATTGGTCGACCCCTTCTCGTCATCCGGCGCGGTGCCGGTCAACCAGGACCTGCTCGGCCTGACCCGGTTGGGCGAACAGGCGCTGCGCCCCGGCGGTGCGGTGCAGTACGACGTGGCCACGGGCACACTGCAGGCCGAGCACGCTGGCCGCGCCTGGGTGCTGGTGCGCGCCACCACGCGTGAAGATGCATTCGACAGCGATGCGCCGGCGCGCATCGCCGCGCAGATCGCACAGGATCGCCAGGCGCTGGCCGCCACGGGCGCCGACCTGCTGGTGGCCGGCGGCGCGCTGTACGCCGCGGCCGGGCGTGCCCAGGCAGTGGCCGAAAGCGGCTGGATCGGCGGCGTATCGGTCGCCGGCATTGTGCTGGTGCTGCTGCTGGCGCTGCGCCGCTGGCACGCACTGCTGGCGTTGGCGCCCGTGGTCGTGGGGCTGCTCGCCGGCACCGTCGCCTGCGTCGCCGTGTTCGGCTCCATCCACGTGCTGACCCTGGTGATCGGGGCCAGCCTGATCGGCGTGGCGGTCGATTTCCCGCTGCACTGGCTGGGCAAAAGCTACGGCATGCCCGACTGGCGCGCGTGGCCGGCCTTGCGCCGCGTACTGCCCGGCCTGACCATCAGCCTGGCGGCCAGCCTGGTCGGCTACGTGGCGCTGGCGTTCACGCCCTTTCCCGCGCTGACGCAGACCGCGGTGTTTTCCGCCGCCGGCCTGCTGGGCGCCTATGCCTGCACCGTGTGCCAACTGCCCGCCTGGCTGCGCGACTTCCGCCCCCGACCCTGGCCGCCGCTGCTGCGTTTCGCCCAGACCGCGCTGGCCGCGCGCGAACGCCTGGCCGGCCGCCGCGGCGTGCTGGGGGCCGGCGCGCTGCTGCTGGCCGCCGTGACGGCCGGCGGCATCAGCCGCTTGAACATCCAGGACGACCTGCGCCAATGGCTGGCCCTGCCCGCGCCGCTATTGCAGCAGGCGCGCCAGATCGGCGAGATCACCGGCTTCATGCCGACCAGCCAGTTCTTCCTGGTGCGGGCCAAGGATCCGGACGAGCTGCTGCGCCGGCAAGCGCAGATCGCGCGCCAATTGGATACACAGATCGCCGCCGGCGGCCTGCAGGCCTACAACGCGCTCAGCCAACGCGTGGCGCCCATTGCCGATCAACAGGCCGCTGCCGCCGCGCTGACCCGTCTGGCCAGCACGCCCCAGGCCTGGCAGGCGCTGACCGATATCGGCGTGCCATTTGACGCCATCAAGCAGGAACTTCAGGCGCTGGCGGCCCTGTCGCCCGTCACGCTGGACGCGGCCGTGCAGGGCCAGGTCGGCGAACGCTGGCGTCCGCTATGGCTGGGTCAGCAGGGCGGCGAAGCCGCCGGCATGGTGACCCTGCTGGGGCTGCGCGACCCTGCCACCTTGGCCGCCATCGCGCAGTCCACGCCCGGCGTCACGCTGGTGGACCGCAGCGGCGAACTGAACCGCATGTTCACCGCCACCCGCATCGAGGCCGCCGAACTCAAGCTGCTGTCGTACGGCGTTGCGGCGCTGCTGCTGTGCCTGACGCTGGGCCGCGCAGCCGCCTGGCGCATCCTGGCCGTGCCGTTGGCGGCCACGGCCTGCAGCCTGGCCGCATTGGGCTACCTGGGACAACCCCTCACGCTGTTCAGCCTGTTCGGGCTGCTGCTCGTGTCGGCCATCGGCGTGGACTACGCCATCTTCATGTACGAGCGGGTTGCCGGTGCGGCGGCCAGCCTGGTGGGCATCGTGCTGGGTGCGCTCACCACCTTCCTGTCGTTCGGCCTGCTGGCCGTCAGCAGCACCCCCGCCATCGCCAATTTCGGCATGGCGGTGGCGCTGGGCGTGGGGTTCTCGCTGCTGTGGGCGCCGTGGATCCGGCCTCCTGCAACGCCCTGAATCCATCATTCTTTCTATCGATTCTCAAAGGAAACATCCGGCATGGAACATCGGGAAGTGGTTGTCATCGGGGCAGGCCCCGCCGGGGCAGTGGCCGGCGCGCTGCTCAAGCGCCAGGGGCATGACGTCCTGATGCTCGAACGCCAGCAGTTCCCGCGCTTTTCCATCGGTGAAAGCCTGTTGGCCCACTGCCTGGAATTTGTCGAGGAAGCCGGCATGATGCCGGCCGTGCAGGCCGCCGGCTTCCAGGTCAAGAACGGCGCCGCCTTTGCCCGCGGCGAGCAATATACCTACTTCGATTTCCGCGACAAGTTCACTCCGGGCCCCGGCACCACCTTCCAGGTGCAGCGGGCCCAGTTCGACAAGGTGCTGGCCGACGACGCCGCGCGCCAGGGCGTGGAAGTGCGCTATCTGCAGGAAGTGACCGCCGCCGATTTCTCGGGCGATGGTCCGCTGCTGGACGTGCGCGGCGCCAACGGCAGCCAATACCAGGTGCGCAGCCGGTTCGTGCTGGACGCCAGCGGCTACGGCCGCGTGCTGGCGCGCCTGCTCGACCTGGAGCGGCCATCGTCGATGCCCCCGCGCAAAGCCATCTTCACCCACCTCGAAGACCGCATCGACGACGCCGGCTTTGACCGCGAAAAGATACTGATCAGCGTGCACCCCGAACAAAACGGCATCTGGTACTGGCTGATTCCGTTCTCGAACGGCCGCTGCTCGTTCGGCGTGGTGGGCGGACAAGACCTGTTCGGCGGCCCCGACGAAGACCTGATGACCACGCTGCGCACCATGGCCGAGGCCGCTCCCAATTTGAAGCGGGTGCTGCGCAATGCGGTGTGGGACACGCCCGCCAACACCATCGGCGGCTATTCGGCCAGCGTCACGCGGCTGCACGGCGCGGGCTTTGCCCTGCTGGGCAACGCCGCCGAATTCCTGGACCCGGTGTTCTCGTCCGGCGTCACCATCGCCCTGCGCTCGTCCAAGCTGGCCGCCGACGCCTTGCACCGCCAGCTGGGCGGCGAAACGGTCGACTGGCAGGCCGACTTCGCCGACCCGCTGATGGTGGGTGTCGAGACCTTCCGCGCCTACGTCCAAGGCTGGTACAGCGGCGAATTCCAGGATGTGGTCTTCTATGAAGGCGCCCAACCCGAGATCCGCCGCATGATCAGCTCCATCCTGGCCGGCTACGCCTGGGATCCGGCCAACCCGTTCGTGGCAAGTCCGCAGCGCCGTCTGCGCATGCTGAGCGAACTTTGCCGCGCATCCGGCGCCCTGCCCGCGCCCGCCTGACCTGCCCATGACACCGTCCTTCTTTCCCACTGCAACGCTGGCGCGCGCCGCCCGCCGCGGCGCCTCGGCCCTGCTGGCGCTGGCGCTGCTGGCCGGGTGCGCCGGCGCACCGCCCGTGCCCGCGCGGCTGGCGCCGTTCGACCTGCCTCGCCAATTGCACGTGGCGCAATCCCGCCCAGGCCAGCCCGTGCAGGACACGTTGCTGGTGGTGCAGCGCGAGGCCGGCGCCACGCGCTGGTCGCTGTTCGACCCCATGGGCGTGCCGCAGGCGCGCCAGATGCTCGAAGACGGTCGCTGGCGCAACGACGGTTTCATCCGGCCCAACGCCCAGGCGCGCAACCTGTTCGCCGCGCTGGTGTTCGCCTGGACGCCCGAAGCCGACCTCGACGCCGCCTACGGCGCCGGCGCCTGGCGCGCCAGCCGCGCGGCCGATGGGGTCGTGCAGCGCGAGCTGCTGCAACGCGGCCAGGTGCGCTGGACGGTGCGCTGGCCGCAGGGCGCCACCACCGGCCAACTCGACATCCGCGATGCCGACGGCAACACCTGGCATGTCGCGCCGCTCAAGGAGCAACCATGAATACCTGGCTGAGCACCCCGGGCGTGGTCTGCGCGCTGGGCGCCGGCGTTGACGCCGTGGCCCGCGCCGCCCTGGCCGGCGACACCGGCGGCATGCGCCGGCAAACGGGCTGGGTCAACGGCCGCACGCTCACGTTGGGCGTCTGCGCCCCCCCCCTGCCCGCCCTCCCCGATACCCTCCCGGCGCAGCACCACAGCCGCAACAACCAACTGCTGTTGGCCGCCGCCAGCCAGATCGAACCGCAACTGCGCCTTGCCGTGGCCCGCCACGGCGCGCATCGGGTAGCCGTCGTGCTGGGCACCAGCACATCCGGCGTCAACGACAACGCACCCGCGTTTCGCGCCCTGGCGGCCGATGGCGCCTGGCCTGCCCGCTACGACTACCGACGCCAGGCCCTGTCCTCGCCCGCCTCCTTCCTGGCCGAGTGGCTGGGCACCACCGGCCCGGCCTACACCCTGTCCACGGCCTGCACGTCCAGCGCCCGGGCGCTGCTGTCCGCGCGGCGCCTGCTGGCCCTGGGGCTGGCCGACGCCGTGGTCTGCGGCGGCGCCGACACGCTGTGCCGCCTGACCATCAACGGCTTCGCCACCCTGGACGCGGTGGACGAAGCCCTGTGCCTGCCGTTCTCGGCCAATCGCCGCGGCATCAACATCGGCGAGGCCGGCGTGCTGTTCCTGATGCAGCGCGAGCCCGCCGACGACGAGGCGGTCGCGCTGCTGGGCGGCGGCGCCAGTTCCGACGCGTGGCATATGTCCGCGCCCGACCCCACCGGCGCCGGCGCACTGCAAGCCATGCGCGCCGCCCTGCGGTCTGCCGGCATGGCGCCCGCCGACGTCGGCTGGGTCAACCTGCACGGCACCGGCACCCCGCACAACGACGCCATGGAAAGCCTGGCCGTGCATGCGCTGTTCCCGCAAGGTGTGCCGTGCGCCTCCACCAAGCCCCTGACCGGCCACACCCTGGGCGCCGCCGGCGCGCTCGAGGCCGCGCTGGCCTGGATCACGCTGGCGCCGGCCAATGCCGACGGCCGCTTGCTGCCTCACGTGTGGGACGGCCAAGCGGACGCGGCCCTGCCCATGCTGGATTTCTCCACCGCGCGGCACCGCTACGCCGCGGGCCGGCCGCGCGTCGCCATGAGCAATTCATTCGCCTTCGGCGGCAACAATGCCAGCCTGATCCTGGGGACGCCATCATGACGAGCGACTGGCCCATCGCCAGCCTGCTGCCGCACGCAGGCAACATGATCCTCATCGACGAGGTGCTGGCGCATGACGCCGACAGCCTCACCGCGCGCGCCGTGGTCAGGCCGTGCCCCTACTCGTTGCCCGACGGCTCGCTGCCCCCGTGGCTGGGCCTGGAGCTGATGGCCCAGGCCGTCGGCGCCTGGGCAGGCTGCCAGGCCCGCCTGGCCGGCACCGAGGTCAAGCTGGGCTTTCTGCTTGGCACGCGCCGCTATGAATGCCACGCCGACGCCCTCCCGGCGGGCGCCGTCCTGACCATCCCGATCAAGCGCGGCTTCATCGACGACGTCGGCATGAGCATCTTCGAATGCGAACTGCACCACGGCGACCGCCTGCTGGCAGCCGCCCGGCTGAACCTTTACCAGCCCCAGGACCCCACCGTTTTCATCCAGGAAGATTCGCCCCAATGAGCGCCGCCCCCATACTCGTCACCGGCTCCAGCCGCGGCATCGGCCGCGCCATCGCACTGGCCCTGGCCGACGCCGGCCATGACCTGGTGCTGCACTGCCGCCAGCAACGCGCCCAGGCCGATGCCGTGCAGGCGGAAATCGCTGCCCGCGGCCGCCAGGCACGCGTGCTGCAATTCGACGTGGCCGATCGCAACCAGTGCGCCGCCGCGCTGCAGGCCGACATCGAGGCCCACGGTGCCTACTACGGCGTCGTGCTCAACGCCGGGCTGACCCGCGATGGGGCCTTTCCCGCCCTGACCGGCGACGACTGGGACCAGGTGCTGCGCACCAACCTGGATGGCTTCTACAACGTGCTCAGCCCGCTGGCCATGCCCATGATTCGCCGCCGCGCCCCCGGCCGGGTGGTCTGCATGGCGTCCGTCTCGGGCCTGATCGGCAACCGCGGCCAGGTGAACTACAGCGCATCCAAGGCCGGCCTGATCGGCGCCGCCAAGGCCCTGGCGGTGGAACTGGCCAAGCGCCAGATCACCGTCAATTGCGTGGCCCCCGGCCTGATCGACACCGACATGATCGATGAACACGTACCCGTGGACGAAATCCTGAAAGCCATTCCCGCCCAGCGCATGGGCCGCCCCGAAGAGGTCGCGGCCACCGTCGCATTCCTGATGTCGCCCGGTGCCGCCTACATCACGCGCCAGGTCATCGCCGTCAACGGAGGTCTGTGCTGATGAAACGCGTCGTCATCACCGGCATGGCCGGCATCAGCGCGTTGGGGTCTGACTGGCCCACCATCCAGCAAGCGTTCCAGGCCGGCCGCAGCGCCATCCGGATCATGCCCGACTGGTCGCGCTACACCGAACTGAACACCCGCCTGGGCGGCCCCATCGAAGACTTTCACGTGCCCGCGCACTGGACCCGCAAGCAATTGCGCAGCATGGGCCGCGTGTCGCAGCTGAGCGTGCGCGCCGCCGAACTGGCGCTGGACGACGCCGGCCTGCTCGGCGACCCGATCATCGCCGACGGCCGCATGGGCGTGGCCTGCGGCTCGTCGATCGGCAGCACCGCCGAAATCCGCGCGTTCGGCAACATGCTGCTCAACGGCGTCACCGACGACCTGAACGCCAACTCCTACGTGCGCATGATGCCGCACACCACCGCGGCCAACGTCGGCATCTTCTTCGAACTGAAGGGCCGCATCATCCCGACGTCCAGCGCCTGCACGTCGGGCAGCCAGGGCATCGGCTATGCCTTCGAAGCCATCCGCTACGGCCGCCAGGACCTGATGCTGGCAGGCGGCGCCGAAGAACTGTGCCCCAGCGAAGCGCTGGTGTTCGACGCCCTGTACGCCACCAGCCAGAAGAACGACACGCCCGAACTGACCCCGCGCCCCTACGACCGCGACCGCGACGGCCTGGTCATCGGCGAAGGCGGCGGCATGCTGGTGCTGGAATCGCTGGAACACGCCCAGGCTCGCGGGGCCCGGATCTATGCGGAAATCGTCGGTTTCGGCAGCAATTCCGACGGCACCCACATCACCCGGCCCGAGGCCCGCACCATGCGCATCGCCATGGAAATGGCCTTGGCCGATGCTGGCCTGGCGCCCGATGCCATCGGCTACGTCAACGGCCACGGCACCGCCACCGAACAGGGCGACATCGCCGAAACCCAGGCCACCCACGGCCTGTTCGGGGCGCGCATGCCGATCAGCTCGCAGAAAAGCTACCTGGGCCATACGCTGGGCGCCTGCGGCGTGCTGGAGTCCTGGTTCAGCATCGAAATGATGCGCAACGACTGGTACGCGCCCACGCTCAACCTGCAGCACGTCGATGCGCGCTGCGGCGACCTGGACTACCTGCGCGAAGGCCGCCGCATGAGCCACGAATACGTCATGAACAACAACTTCGCCTTCGGCGGCATCAATACGTCGCTGATATTCCGCCGCTGGCCTTGAGGACCCGGCTCCCCCCCAACCTGGAACGCAATCCATGAACGTCTCCCATAAGCTGTTTGGCGCCCTGGCCCTGTCGCTGGCCTGCTCGGCCCCCGCGCTGGCCCGGGACACCTCGGTCTACCTGCCGCTGCAGGCGGCCGTCGACGGCGCCCGGGCTGCCGGCAAGATCGACGGCAGCGTCAAGTTCTACCTGGCCGGCACCGGCCCCGCAGGCAAGGTCGTGCAAGCCGGCGTGGTCACCAACCGCAAGACCAACGCCGCCGGCAAGTCAGACGAAGAAGCTTGCCTGTGGGTCGCCCAATCGGCCGTCATCGCCCTGCACGAGGCCGCCAAGACGGCCGGCGCCAACGCGGTCACCAACATCGTCAGCTACTACCGCAAGAACGAGTACCGCAACAAGACCAACTACGAATGCCACGCCGGCGCCACCGTGGCGGGCGTCGCCCTGCGCGGCGACCTGAGCAACGTGAAATGACGGTTGTCCGGGGGCACCCGCCTCCGGCTGCCCTGCGGGGCGCCGCCCCGCGGATGACCGCTCCCCACCGTTGACCCCGGGCCGGTTAAACTTGCCCTTTGCCGCAACACCACACAAAGGTTCCCCCATGAGCTCCGCTACGCTCAAGACCCGCCTGTCCGACGCCGTCAAGGACGCCATGCGCGCCAAGGCGAGCGAACGCCTTGCCACCCTGCGCTTCCTGCTGGCCGCAGTGAAGCAAAAAGAAGTGGACGAGCGCCGCGACCTGACCGACGCCGAAATCACCGCCATCATCGAAAAGCAGGTCAAGCAACGCCGCGAATCCATCGCCGCGTTCGAGCAGGCCGGCCGCACCGAAACGGCGGAACAGGAAAAGGCTGAACTGGTCGTGCTGCAGGAATTCCTGCCGCAGGCCGCCACGCCTGAAGAAGTGTCCGCCGCCATCGACGCCGCCTTGGCCGAAGTGGCCGCGCAAGGCGTCACCGGCGCCCCCGCCATGGGCAAGGTCATGGCCCTGCTCAAGCAATCGCTGGCTGGCCGCGCCGACATGACCGCGCTGTCGCAGCAAGTCAAAGGGCGGCTCGCCTGAATCCGCCCGCCAGCGCCATCGCGCTGGACGCCGTCGCCCCGCCCTGGCGCGGGGCGATGCGCGACTGTGTCGAGGCCATCAATATTGGCCGCCGGCATTTCGAATCCCGCTACGACACCACCCTTGCCGATCCGCTGAAGGCAGACCCGGACGCCCTGCGCCGCCTGTCTGACGCCATTGCGCCGGTCGTCGAGGGCCTGGCCGCCGCGCCCGACAACGGCTACGGCTGGGGTTGCGGCGGCGGCTCCCCGCTGGCCTACCGCGAAGCGCGCAAGGTCACGTTGGGCCTGTGGCGCGGCAGCCATCATTCCAGCCGACCCGACGCCGACGGCGCGCTGGACTACCCCCGCTGCCTGTACCTGTTGTTCCAGGCCGCGCGCCTGTCGCCCGCCGGCATGGCGCAGGCCGTGGCCGGGCTGCAAGACGACATCGTCTTCAATCACGTCACCTTGCACATCATCGAAGACGCGCTGGCCCTGGCCGCGCAAGACGGCGCCGGCCAGGCCGCCCGCGCCGCAGCCGTCGAACCCTACATCCAGCAGCTGCGTACCACCCACATCTTTCGCGAAGAAGACAACCGCTACCAGGGCTACCGCATCCTGCTGCGCGACGCCGCCGACCACGGTGACGCCGCTGCCGCCCTGAAACTGCTGCACCAGTGCAACACACGCACCGAACGCGACGACATCGCCATCATCAAGAGCCGGCTGGTGGCCGCCGTCAGTGCGCGCGACGGGCTGCAGGCTGCGTTGGACCTGTGCGCGCACAAGCGCATCGGCCCGGCCAGCCGCGAATACGCCCTGCAGCCGGTCGTGGACGCCGGGCAATACCCGGCGGTGCAAGCCGCGCTGGCCGCATACCCCGACCTGGCCACCGCCGACAGCGGCGACGGCCTGGCGTTCCTGGTGCCCGCGTTTTGCCGCCAGCAGAAAAACGCGGCCGATGCGGCCGATGCCGCGCAATTCGATGCGCTGTTCGAACGCGTCGACGCCATGAACCCCAAGCTCAAGCACGGCGATGCGCGGCTGCGCGACTGGCTGCTGCTGGAACTGGGGCTGGCCTCGCGGGACAAGGCCTACATCGCGCGCTGCCGCAAGGCCATCAAGCACAATTCCATCAAGCGCGAGCTGGACCCGGCGTAGCCCGATTCAGCATGCGCTGATTCCGCATGCACGGACGCATACCCGGACGCATACACGGATTCAGCAGCGCTCCGCTCGAGCACGCCCCCCGCTAGAACGCCCCGCCGAATAGATCCGGCTGACGCGATTGCTCGGCGGGGTCGGCGAAATTGCTCATGCCCACGCCGGCCAGCCGGTACAGCGTATCGGCCGGCAATTCGACTCGCTCGCACAGCAGCCGCGCCACCGCCGCCAGTTCGGCCGCCGAGGACGGCGGATTGGGGCTGGTCTGGCTGCGCGTCAGGATGCGGAAACGGTCGGTCTTGAGCTTGAGCACCACCGTGCGTCCCAGCGCGCCTTTTTTCAGCGCCTGGTCCCAGACCTTGGCCGCCATGCGGTCGATGGCATCGCCCAGCGCGTCCAGCCGGATGTCTTCCGAAAACGTGGTTTCGGCCGACACCTGCTGCAGCGGCTGGTCGGTCTGCACTTCGCGCTCGTCGATGCCCCGGGCCAGCTCGTACAGGCGGCGCCCGTAGCGGCCGAAATAGTGTTCGAGTTCTTCGGCCCCGTGCGTGGCCAGGTCGCCCACGGTATGGATGCCCAGTTGTTCCAGCCGCGCCTGCGTCACCTTGCCCACGCCCGGCACCTTGCGCACCGGCAGCGGCTGCAGGAAATCGAGCACCTTGGCGGGGCGAATCACGAACTGGCCGTCGGGCTTGTTCCAGTCGGACGCGATCTTGGCCAGGAACTTGTTGGGCGCGATGCCCGCCGACGCGGTCAGGCCGGTTTCGGTGCGGATCTGCTGGCGGATCACCTGCGCCACTTCGGTGGCCGACGGCAGGCCCAGCTTGTTGACGGTCACGTCCAGGTAGGCCTCGTCCAGCGACAAGGGCTCGATCAGGTCGGTATGGCGGGCAAAGATCTGGCGGATCTGGCGCGAGACGTCGCGGTAGCGGTTGAAATCGGGCGGCACGTAGATCGCCTGCGGACAGAGCCGCTGCGCGCGGATGGCCGACATGGCCGAATGCACGCCGAAGCGGCGCGCCTCGTACGACGCGGCGCACACGACCGAACGCGGTCCGGTCCAGGCCACCACCACCGGCTTGCCGCGCAGGTCGGGGTTGTCGCGCTGTTCCACCGACGCGTAGAACGCGTCCATGTCGATGTGTACGATCTTGCGGCTGGGCTCGCTCATGGGGCAAAACGGTTGCAGGCAAAACGGGCGCGGACCACGCAACGGGTTCGATCAACGAACACTATCGAATGCCCACTGCACGCTTGCCGGACACCTGGGGGGTGCCAAGCCATGCGCGCGCCGGAAAAGTGGATATTATGACCGGCAAAGTCCTGTCTTATTCCTTTCCCGCACACCGCTTCCATGACTGCAACCGCAACCCCCGCCCCGGGTGAGTATTTCGGCCTGGCGATTCCCTTCATGAGTTTTCTGGGCCTGGTGCCTGAAAGCATCGCGCCGGCCTACGCCCGCACCACGCTGCCCTGGCGCCAAGACCTCACCAACAGCCGCGGCGACGTGCACGGCGGCACCCTGATGAGCGTGCTGGACTTCACCCTCAGCGCCGCCGCCCGCGGCTCGGCCGAGGCCACCGAAGGCATGGCCACGATCGACATGAACACCACGTTCCTGTCCCCCGCCACCGGTGACCTGGTCATCGAAGCCCGCTGCCTGCGCCGCGGCGCATCCATCGCCTTCTGCGAAGGTGACATCCGCCGCGCCGACGGTGAACTCGTCGCCCGCGCCACCGCCACCTTCAAGATCATCCGCCGCCGACCCGGCGGCGATTAATCCTTCGCCAGAATCAATAGCGCTTGCTAGAACAGCCCCCCGGCCGCACGGCCGCCCGAAGGCCGGGTAGCCCCCTTGTATGCTTTGACGTGTTGGGTATGAAGTTCGTTTGACCGGCCCTGTACAGCCCGTTCCCCCTTTGAGCCTAGAGCTCGTCCCCGAGCATTGGGGCGTACAGTCCGCCGTGTTTGTCACTAAGCCCGAACAGTTACCCGAAGACAAGTTCGAATGTTGCAAGGATGGGACATGACAGACGCGATGGTTAGCCAAGACAGCACCGAAGTCGTAGATTTTGTAGGCGTGGATATGGCCCAGAAGGATTTCGTCTGGAGCTTGCATGGAGTGAGGGG
>NZ_JCBANA010000096.1:0-23016 GCF_059760725.1 Achromobacter sp. 1014246743 | reverse complement strand
GACCCCGTTTGCCGGGCCGGCGCCCCGCGCGCCGGCCCGCCCCCAGGGCGCGAAGCTGCTACATTGGCAGCCGCGCCCTTTCTTTTTTTCTCCTTTCCCCCCGATTCCCCTCCCCCATGACCTGCCTGCCCAAGAAGCCCCTTATTGCTGGAGCGCCACGTTGACCCTGCCTGAACTGAGCTGGACGGAAGGCGACGCCCCCGACCAGACCACGCACACCGCCCGCTGGCGCTCGGAATCCGGCGCCACGCCCCCCAAGCGGGTGGTGCTGGCCGACGACCGCACCACCGCGGACATGGCCTACCGCCAGGCCTGCGAAGGCGTGGGCCTGCTCTGGCGCGGCGACTTCCAGAATGCGCGCCTCTTGCTGCAGGCCATGACCCGGCGGGTGGACAAGCGCCCGCGCAAGCCGGTCGAGACCCTGCTGGAAGCCTTCAACCAGCATCGCCAGATCCAGTCGCAGCGCGCCCGCATCCTGGGCATGCTGTTGATTCCGTTCGACGCCGGCCACGGCATTTCGCTGCGCCGCGCACCCGATGCCCGGCAGGCCTGCGAAGAAGCCCACGGCCCGGCCGACGAACCCTACGTGGCGTCGCTGCGCGAACTGCTGGGCCTGATCGGCGCCTTCGAATGGCGCAAGAAGGGCGTGGAGATTCCCGCGCTGAACAACCGCATCCACCCGCACTACGGCGTGTTCTCGCCGCTGCGCGGCGAATACGTGGACCTGGTGGCCAATACCCCGATGCCGCGCGGCAGCGTGGCCTTCGATATCGGCACCGGCACCGGCGTGCTGGCGGCGGTGCTGGCGCGCCGCGGCGGCAAGCGAGTCATCGCCACCGACATGGACCCGCGTGCGCTGGCCTGCGCCCGCGAAAACCTGGACCGCCTGGGCCTGTCCAGGCAGGTCGACGTGGAACAGGCCGACCTGTTCCCCGAAGGCCGGGTCTCGCTGATCGTCTGCAATCCACCGTGGCTGCCGGCCCGGCCCAGCTCGCCGGTCGAACAGGCCGTGTACGACCCGGACAGCCGCATGCTGCGCGGCTTTCTCAATGGCCTGGCGGCGCACCTGACGCCCAACGGCGAAGGCTGGCTGATCCTGTCGGACCTGGCCGAACACCTGGGTTTGCGCACCCGCGAGCAATTGCTGGACATGATCCAGCAGGCCGGCCTGCGGGTGGTCGAGCGTATCGACACGCGGCCCACGCATGCCCGCGCCAAAGACCGGGACGATCCGCTGTATGCGGCGCGTTCGAAGGAAGTGACGTCGCTGTGGCGGCTGGCGGCAGCCGAGGCCGCGGCCTGACGGCACGCGCCGCTACCCGCATGGCGGCCAGCAGGCCGGGGAGGATTCCCCGGCCTTTTTCATGCGCGCCCGGCCGCCACGTTCACGCTGATGGCGATGATGAAGACGTTGAAGAAGAACGCGATGACGCTGTGCATCAGCGCCGTGCGCCGCAGCCGACGGCTGACGATCTGCACGTCGGAGACCTGGAAGGTCATGCCCAGCACCAGCGAGAAGTAGGCGAAATCCCAGTAGTCCGGGTCTTCCTTGCCGGGAAAATCCAGGCCCTTGTGCATCGCGTTGCGATGGCTGTAGTAGCCGTGCGCATAGTGCAGCGCGAAGATCATGTTCATGTACAGCCACGACAGCACGATGCTGGCGGCCGCGGCAATCAGGTCGAGCACCCCTTCAGTGCCGCCGCTGGCCCGCAATTCGACCCACAGCGCCAGCATCACCAGGCACGACAGCGCCACGCTGCTCCAGAGCACGCCGGTGCGGCCGACGTCGACCTGCTGGGCCCGCACCCGCATGGACGCCGGGGTGGCGCTGCCGAAGGCGGACACGGTGAACAGCAGGAACACCAGCGCGGCCAGGTCGAACCCCAGCAGGCAGGCGCGGCTGGGCGACATGCCGGTCAGGTACAGGCCCGTGGCCACCGCCACGAACAGCAGGCCGCACAGCACCAGGCGCCGGTGCGCGTGGACAAAGGGCAGGCGCGCGACACGGGCGGGCGGCGATTCGGTTTCCGGGTCTTTGACCGGCAGCGACATGGCGGGTTCCTGGCGTGGCAAGAGCCTCAACGCTAACCGATAGCCAGCAATCCCACCAGCGCACCGCCGAACAGCAGCCACAGCGGATGAATGCGCGTGGCGCTGCCCAGCACCGCCACCACCGCGGTGATGGCGCCCAGCAGCCAGGAATGCACCGAGGCCTCGGTGATGAGCGCGGCGCTGGCGGCGACCAGCCCCACCGTCATGGGGAAGATGCCGGCCTGGATCACGCCGCGCCAGGGCCGGTCCTTGAAGCGTTCCCACAGGCCCAGGGCGATGACCGTGATGATGGACGACGGCCCGAACTTGGCAATGGTGGTCACCAGCATGCCCATCCAGCCGGCCACGTGCCAGCCCACCAGGGTGACGACCATCAGGTTGGGGCCGGGCGCGGCCTGGCCCAGGGCGAACAGGGCCGAGAAGTCGGCGGCCGTCATCCAGCCGTGCACTTCCACGACCTGGCGTTGCATTTCGGGCAGGATGGTGTTGCCGCCGCCGAACGCCAGCACGGACAGCTGGGAAAAGATGATGGCCAGGGCGATCAGGGTCTGGATCATCGACGTTGCCTCCAGACCAGCAGGATGCTCAGCGGCGTCAGCACCGCCATGGTGGGCAGCAGCGGGATGCGCAGCACCGCGATGGCGATGAAGCAGGCCGTGGCCACCAAGCCGGCCAGCCAGTCGCGCCGCTTGAGCACCGGGGTGCCGATCTTGACGGCCATGGAGATCAACAGGCCCGCCGCGGCGGCGGCCAGGCCGGCGAACAGGTGCTGGATGTGCGGATCGTTCTGGAAGCGGTCGTAGACCATGCCCAGCAGCACCACGATGGCCGAGGGTGCCAGGATCAAGCCCATCAGCGCGGCGAACGCGCCACGCGGACCGCGAAACTTCATGCCCAGGGCGACCGACAGGTTGATGATGTTGCCGCCCGGCAGGAACTGGCACAGGCCCAGCAGGTCGGTGAATTCGGCGCCGCTCAGCCAGCGGTGCTTTTCCACCACCATGCGGCGCGCCAGGGGCAGCGCGCCGCCAAAGGCCGTCAGGCCCAGCATGAGAAAGCCGTAGAACAGTTGCCCACAGGTGGGCGGGGGCCGCAGGGCGGCGTCAGGGGGAGTCGATGCTGCGTTCATGATCTTCTGGGTGAATAGACCGCAGCCTACTCCCGCCCTCAGATAATGTCTAATATATGCCTGGCTAAACATTCATATCGGTTTCATATGGCATCCGTCGACCTGCGGCTTTTGCGTTACTTCCTGGCGGTGGCCGAGGAAGGCCACCTGACCCGTGCAGCCGCCCGCCTGGGCATCCGTCAGCCGCCGCTGAGCCAGCAGATCCGCGTGCTGGAACAGGAGCTGGGCGTGACGCTGTTCCACCGCCTGCCGCGCGGCATGGAACTGACCGAGAGCGGCCGCGCGCTGCTGGCGGATGCGCGCAGCATCCTGGCGCTGGTGGACCAGGCAGTGGACGGCGTACGGCGCGTGTCGCTGGGCGAAGCCGGACGCCTGACCGTCGGCTTTACCGGGTCGGCGGCCTTTCATCCCTTCGTGCCGTCGGTGATCCGGCGCTTTCGCGAAAGCGCGCCGCAGGTGCGGCTGGTGCTGGAAGAAAGCAGCACCGGCGAACTGATGGAAGACGTGCGCGACGGCCGCGTGGACGTGGCCTTCATTCGCGGCTCGCACGGGGTCGAGCGTGGCGTCGCGTTCGAAACCGTGCTGGAAGAAAGCATGCTGGCCGCCTTTCCGGCGGACCATCCCATGGTCAAGGGCCGCGCCCGCAAGCGCATCGCGCTGTCCGAGCTGGCCGAGGAATCGCTGATCCTGTACCGGCGCCACAGCGGCCCGGGCCTGTACGACGCCATCATCACGGCCTGCGCGGCGGCCGGTTTCAGCCCGCGCGTGGCGCAGGAAGCGCCGCGCATGCTGTCCACCCTGAGCCTGGTGGCCGCCGGCCTGGGCGTGTCCTTGGTGCCGGCCTCGCTGCGGCGGGTCAACATCGAGGGCGTGGTGTACGTGAACGTCACGGGGCCGGTGGAGCTGCGCGCCCCGCTGACGCTGATCTGGCGCGATGCGCCCCTGTCGGGCGCCATCCGCCGGCTCATCGAAGAGGTGCGGGCGCACCGCGAAGCGCCCGAGGCCTGACGCGGCGCTACACTTGCCGGCACCCTTGTTTTTGCCCGATCGAAATGCCTGCCTCCCATCCCATCGGCGTGTACGACTCCGGCGTCGGCGGACTGAGCGTCTTGCGCGCCATCCGCGATGCACTGCCCCACGAAGACCTGCTGTACGTGGCGGACTCGGCCCACGTGCCGTATGGCGAAAAGACCCCGGAATACGTGCAGCAGCGGGCGTTGGCCATCGCCGACTACTACGTCTCGCGCCATGCCAAGGCTATGGTGGTGGCGTGCAATACGGCCACCACCGCCGCCATCGCCCTGCTGCGCGCCCGCCATCCTGAGCTGATCATCATCGGCGTGGAACCGGCGATCAAACCGGCCGCCCACCTGACGCGCAGCGGCGTGATCGGCGTGTTCGCCACCACCGGCACGCTGGCCAGCGCCAAGTTCGCCGCGCTGGTGCAGCGCGAGGCGCCCGAGATCCGCATTCTCCTGCGTCCCTGCCCCGAATGGGTGCTGCGGGTCGAGCAAGGCGAGATTGCCGGACCCGCCGCCGCACGCGCCGTGGCCGGCCCGGTGCAGGAATTGCTGGACCAGGGCGCCGACGCGCTGGTGCTGGGCTGCACCCACTTTCCATTCCTGAGCGAGGCGATCGCCGCCGTCGCGGGCCCTGCCGTGCCCCTGCTGGAGACCGGCGGCCCCGTGGCGCGCCGGCTGCGTCACCAGTTGCAGGAACGCGGGGGCTTGAAGACCGACGGCGCGGGCACGCTGGCGCTGGAAACCACCGGCGACCCGGCGGCGCTGGCCCGACTGGGCGCGCTGCTGCTGGGCTTGCCGGCCGAGGCGACGCAGACGCCTGCGCAATGGCGCTAGGCGCTGGCCACGGGCCTGGGCGATGCCGGTCGGCGACCGGCCTTGGCAACAGACGCGGCGGCGGGCGCGGACGGTAAACCCCGGTGCCATTTGATCCGGCGCACGCCGCGTGGCTGAATTTTTCCTTAAAGTAGACCTATCTACCAAGGAGACGCCGATGAAACGCATCCTCATTCCCGTGGACGGATCAACGCACGCCGTACACGCCGTGCGGGCGATGTTGCACGCCCGCCGATACGACCCCGTCGAGCACGTCGAACTCCTGACCGTGCAGATTCCGTTGCAGTCCGGCAAGATCGGCCGCGGCCTGTCGCAGGCCGACATCGACGCCTACCACGAGGAAGAAGGCCAGGCCGCGCTGCGCGAGGCCAGCGCGCTGCTGGCCGCCGAAGGCGTGCCATACGGCACGCGCGTCGAGATCGGCGCCCCCGCCGAAACCATCGTGCGCGTGGCCGACGAGATCGACGCCGATGAAATCACCATGGGCACGCGCGGGCTCGGTTCGGTTGCAGCGCTGTTCATGGGGTCTGTCGCCACCCGTGTGCTGCACCTGACGACGTTGCCCGTCACCCTGGTCAAGTAAAGGAGCCAGCCATGCTGAACATCTTGGTCCCGGTCGATGGTTCCGACGACGCCAACCGCGCCGTGCTGCACGCGCGCCAGCTGGCCCAAGGCGCGAAGGACGCGCGCATCCATCTGCTCAATATCCAGACCCCGCCCCAAGGCCGCGCCGGCCTGTCGCGCCTGGTCACGCAGGACATGATCGACGAATACTACGTGCGCGAAGGCCAGGAAGCGGCCGACGAGGCGCGCAAGCTGCTCGACGTGACCGGCACCGACTACACCAGCCATGTCGAATTCGGCAATCCGGCGGTGGAGATCAACGCCTACGCGCAGCAGCACCAGTGCGAACGCATCGTCATGGGCACGCGCGGACGCGGCGCCTTTGCGGGCCTGCTCATCGGGTCGGTTGCCAACCAGGTGGTGCAATTGGCCGACGTGCCGGTGACGCTGGTGAAATAGGCCGCTGCGGCGGCGCTGGCCTTGTCCGCCGGCCAAGCCCTACGCGGACAAGGCAAGCGCCGGCAACGTCAGCGTCACGCGCAGGCCGCCCAGCGGCGCCTGTTCGGCGCGCACCTCGCCGCCATACGTGCTGGCCAGATCGCGCACGATATCCAGCCCCAGCCCCGAGCCGGGGCGCTGTTCGTCCATGCGCACGCCGCGCTCGAAGACGCGTTCGCGTTCGCCTTCGGCGATGCCGGGGCCGTCATCGTCGATCTGGATCCGCAGGCGGTCTGGCGGCGCGGCGCTTGCGCTGATCCGCACCCGCCCCGCCGCCCATTTGCAGGCGTTGTCCAGCAGGTTGCCCACCATTTCCTGCAGGTCCTGCTCTTCGCCGCGAAAGACCAGGCCGTCGGCAAAATCCGTCATGTCCAGCGCCAGTTCACGCGCGGCGTACAGCCGGCGCATGACCCGCAGCAACGCCTCTACCGCCGGGCGCAGCGGCGTGCGCCCGCCTTCGGTGCCCGACGCGGCGGCGGCCCTGGCGCGGGCCAGGTGGTAGTCGATCTGGCGCTGCGCCAAGGCCACCTGCTCGCGCGCCAGGCGGGCGAACGGACTGTCTTCGCGCGCCGCGGCATTGGCCAGGATCGTCAATGGCGTTTTCACGGCGTGAGCCAGGTTGCCGGCCTGCGTGCGGGCCCGCTGCACGATGTCGGCGTTGACGGCGAGCACGCGGTTGAAGTCGTCGACCAGCGGCTGGATCTCGCTGGGAAAGCGGCCGTCGATGCGCACGCTGTTGCCCCCCTGCTGCGCGGCCAGCTGGCGGCGCAGCCGCCCCAGCGGCCGCAGCCCCACGGCCACCTGCACCACCGCGGCCGCGATCAGCCCGATCGCCAGCGCGCCCAGCGACAGCAGCAGCATGTGGTTGAAGCGTTCGATCGGCTCGGCCAGCACCTGGCGGTCGGCGGCAACGATGAGGCGTAGCGTGGCGGCGTCGGCGTCTTCCGGTTTGAGCGTGCGCGTCAGCGCGGTCAGGCCATGGCCTTCGGGCCCGGTGATGTCGTAGGCGCCGTCGGCGCTGTCGGTCGCGGGCAAGGCCAGCACCTGGTCCCACAGCGAGCGCGAACGCGCCACGCCCGCGGCCGCCAGGCGGCCTTGTTCATCGAGCCGATCGATCTGCCAGTACAGGCCCGACAGCGGCTGCTCCAGCCGCGGGTCGCTCAGCGGCGGGGCCACGATGGGCCGCCCGTCGGGGGCGACGCTGACCGCGGCGGTCAGCTGGTTCAGGTGCAGCGCCAGTTCGGCGCGCAATTGCTCGGTGATGTGCTGGCGAAACAGGCTGCCCAGGCCCCAACCGGCCAGCACGATGGTCAGCGCGATCCAGGCCAGCGTGCCGGCCAGCAGCCGCCAGCGCAACGAGCCGGGCGCGCGCGGCCCCGTCATGCGCCGGCTGCCAGCCGGTAACCCAGGCCGCGCACGGTTTCGATGGTGTCTGGCGGCAGCTTCTTGCGCAGCCGGCCGATGAAGACCTCGATGGTGTTGGAATCGCGGTCGTGGTCCTGGGCGTAGATGTGTTCGGTGAGTTCGCTGCGTGAAATCACTTCGCCGGCGCGTTGCATCAGCACCGCCAGCACCTTGAATTCGTGGCTGGTCAGGTTGAGCGCCTGGCCGTTCACCGTGACCTTGGCCTGGCGCGTGTCGAGCATCAGCGGGCCGCAGCGCCACTGCGCACTGGCGTGGCCGCTGTGGCGGCGCAGCAGCGCGCGCACGCGGGCCAGCAGTTCTTCCATGTGAAAGGGCTTGGTCAGGTAGTCGTCGGCGCCGGCGTCGATGCCGGCGACCTTCTCGTGCCAATTGGCGCGCGCGGTCAGGATCAGCACCGGCATGCCGAGCCCCGCGGCGCGCCATTGCTTGAGCACCGTCAGCCCGTCCGTCACGGGCAGGCCCAGGTCCAGCACCACCACGTCGTAGGTCTCGACCTCGCCCATGTAGTGGGCAGTGCCGCCGTCGGCCGCGGTGTCGACGGTGTAGCCGGCCTGGCGCAGGGCCTCGGCCAACTGCGTGGCCAGGGTGGGTTCGTCTTCGACCACGAGGATGCGCATCAGTGTTTGTTCCGGAACTGGATGTCGCGGCCCTTGATGCCCAGCACGGAGCCGTCGCGTGCGTCGATCTTCAGCTTGACCAGGTTGCCGCCGGGTTGCAGCAGCCGGATCTCGTACAGGTAGATGCCGTCGTCTTCTTCGAATTCGACCTTCATGACCTGGCCGGGGTAGTCGCGCTCGACGATATCCAGCACCGCGCGCAGCGGCAGCACCTTGCCGGCCTGCAAGGCCTGGCGGGCCTGTTCGTGGTCGCTTTCGTCGGCGCGTCCGGGGCCGGGGCCGATGGCCAGCGCCGCGGCCAGCGCGCCGCCGGACAGCCAGAGTGCGATGCGCTTGCCTGCGGTCATGGGGGCTTCCAGGATGAATGGCGTCCAGGATAACGCGGGACGCCCGGGAAAGACAGATCGGTACGACGCCTCGGTTATAGCGAACCGTGGATGAACGGCAGGTGAACGAGCGCTTCAGAAACGGTTCATGGGCCCACCCGAATAATGCATGCATGGCCGGCCTTTTGGCCATATCCCAACAGACAAGGAGCTACCACCATGACGACAACTTTCAAGCCTTCGATCCGCCACACCCTGGCCGCCTTCGCCGTGGGCGCCGCCACCCTGGCCAGCGCCGGGGCCTTCGCCCAGGCCGCCCCGCAACCGGCCGCAGCGCCTGCCGCCCCGGTCGCCACCCAGGCCGCCCCCGCGCAGATCCTGACTGTGCGCCAGATCTACGACACGCTGACGGCCGCCGGCTACCGCAACATCACCGAGATCGAGCTGGAGCATCACCGCGGCTACGACGTCAAGGCCGACGACCCGCAGGGTCAGCGCGTGAAGCTGCGCGTGGATGCGCAGACCGGCGCCGTGCTGCGCAGCCGCGTCAAGGACTGACAGGGACATGGGGCCCGGCGCCGCCGGGCCCGGCATGACACGCTGGAGCCTCTCATGAACACCCGCACCGCGCTTGGCGGCTTCCTGCTGGCGCTGACCGGCGCCTGGGCCGTCGACACCTTCCTGCTGCAGCCGCCGTCGGCGGCCGCGTGGCCCTGGCTGCTGCGCCAGCAGACCCTGTACCTCACCGGCGTCTGGGCCATCGGACTGATGTCGCTGATCATGCTGCTGGCGCTGCGGCCGGCGTGGCTGGAAGGCCCCCTGGGCGGAATGGACAAGGTCTATCGGCTGCATAAATGGGCCGGCATCCTTGCCGTGGGCGCCAGCGCGGTGCACTGGCTGGCCAAGCTGTCCAGTACGCCGCTCAAGGCGCTTCCGGGCCCTGACGGCCGGCCCGCACGCGATGCGGTGCTGGCCGTGCTGGAAGGCTCGCGCGGATTGGCCAAGGACCTGGGCGAATGGACGATCTACGCGCTGCTCATCATGCTGGCCATCACGCTGTGGCGCCGCTTTCCGTACCACGCCTGGCGCATCGCCCATCGGGCCATGCCCGTCGCGTACCTGGCGCTGGCCCTGCACACCCTGGCACTGGCCCCCGCGTATTACTGGACAGGGCCGACGGGGTTGCTGCTGATCCCCTTGCTTGCGGGCGGCGCCGTGGCCGCGCTGTGGTCCCTGGCCGGCCGCGTCGGCCGCGGGCGCCGCGTCGCGGGCCGGATCGCCGCGGTAACGCGACGCCCGGGCGGCATTGTCGAGGTCACCTGTGAACTCGGCCGGCAATGGCCCGGCCATCGGGCGGGGCAGTTCGCCTTCGTCACGTTCGACCGCAGCGAAGGCGCGCACCCGTTCACCATCGCCAGCGCGCCTGGCGACGCCCCCGGCCGGGTGACCTTCCAGATCAAGGCGCTGGGCGATTACACGGGCCGCCTGGCCGACACGCTGGCGGCCGGACAGACGGTGGCCGTGGAAGGCCCGTACGGCCGCTTCGAGCGCCCCGGCTCAGCCGACGCCCAGCCGCAAGTGTGGGTGGCCGGCGGCATCGGCATCACGCCGTTCCTGGCCTGGCTGGAAGACCGGCAGGCCGCCGGCGCGGACAGCGCGCCCGTCTGGCTGCACTACTGCGTGCGCGATGCCGCCACGGATCCCTTTGTGGATACGCTGAAGCAGCGCTGCGCGGCGCTGGGCAACGTCACCTTGCTGGTCCACGACGCCGGCCACCGCCTGACCGCTGACGACCTGGCGCAAGGCGCAGTGGCCGATGGCCGCGCCACCGACGTCTGGTTCTGCGGCCCGGCGGGCCTGTCTGCCGCGCTGCGCGATGGCTTGCGACGCCTGGGCCGCGGTGGCGTGCGCTGGCACCAGGAAGCCTTCGACATGCGCTAGGGCGTGCGTCGTATGATGGGGCGTCGCGGTGATAGCGCCGCACCTGGAGCCGCATCATGCGCATTCGAACCCTGCTGCCAGCGGCCCTGGCAGCCGTCAGCACGCTCGCCGCCTGCGGCGAAGTCGCCAAGCTGCCGGTTGAGGCGGGCATGGGGCCGCACCCTGCGCTGCCCGCCCCCAACACCACCCTGATTCCCACTGTCAACACCGCCAAGGCGGTCGGCTGGGCCGATGGCGCGCACCCCACGCCGGCCAGCGGCCTGGCCGTGACGGCCTACGCCCGCGATCTTGACCACCCGCGCTGGCTCTACGTGCTGCCCAACGGCGACGTGCTGGTGGCCGAGACCAACGCGCCGCCCAAGCCCGAAGAGGCCTCCGGCGGATTCAAGGACTGGGCCGCCGGCCTCGTCATGAAGCGCGCCGGCGCGCGCACGGCCAGCGCCAATCGCATCACGCTGCTGCGGGGCCTGGCGCCGGACGGCACGGCGCAACGCCGCAGCGTGTTGCTCGACGGCCTGAACTCGCCGTTCGGCATGGCGCTGGTGGGCGACCAGCTGTATTTGGCCAATGCCGACGCCGTGGTGCGATTCCCCTACCAGCCGGGCCAGACGCGCATCACCGCGCCCGGCGTCAAGGTGACCGACCTGCCGGCCGGCATCAACCACCACTGGACCAAGAACCTGATCGCCAGCCCCGACGGCAAGAAACTGTATGTGTCGGTGGGGTCGAACAGCAATGTGGCCGAGAACGGCATGGAGATCGAAGAAGGCCGCGCCGCCATCTGGGAAATCGACGTGGCCAGCGGCGCCAGGCGCCTGTACGCGAGCGGCCTGCGCAACCCGGTGGGCATGGCCTGGGCGCCCGACGGCAAGACGCTCTGGACGGCGGTGAACGAACGCGACGAACTGGGCAGCGACCTGGTACCCGACTACATGACCTCGGTCCAGGACGGCGGCTTCTATGGCTGGCCGTACAGCTACTTCGGCCAGCACGTCGACACCCGGGTCAAGCCGCCGCGCCCGGACCTGGTGGCCAAGGCCATCGTGCCCGACTACGCGCTGGGGCCGCACACCGCATCGCTGGGCCTGGCGTGGTCGGGCGACGCCAGGCTGGCCCCGTTCACGCATGGGATGTTCGTGGGCCAGCACGGCTCCTGGAACCGCGATCCGCGCAGCGGCTACAAGGTCATCTACGTGCCCTTCACCGACAACCGCCCGGACGGCGCGGCGCAGGACGTGTTGACGGGCTTTCTGGATGCCGCCGGCCAGGCCCAGGGACGGCCGGTGGGCGTCGCGGTGGATCGCCAGGGCGGGCTGCTGGTGGCCGACGACGTGGGCAACGTCATCTGGCGGATCAGCGCGCGGCCCTAGCCGCGGGGGTTGCGGCAGGTCGGCCCCGCGCTGCCGCAACTTTCAGACCGATTCACGGCAATTCGCTGAGGCTTGCTTGCGTTGCGTCAAACCCGGCGTAGGTCACCGGCAGCGATATGGCGTAGAGTGGCGTGACAATGGTCGCAACGCCCGGCCGGCTTCGTCCGGCGGGCCTGCGTTTCTCCCCTAGCCACCTGGAGGCATCAAACATGCTGTTGAAGAATCTGTGCGCCGCGGCCGTCCTGGCCCTGGTTTCGGCCCCCGCGCTGGCCGCCGACTGCTCGGTCGAAATCGCCGGCACCGACCAGATGCAGTTCGACAAGAAGGAAATCACGGTCAGCAAAAGCTGCAAGGAATTCACCGTCAAGCTCACCCACCCCGGCAAACTGCCCAAGACCGCCATGGGCCACAACTGGGTGCTGACCAAGCAGGCCGACATGCAAGGCGCCGTGAACGACGGCATGGCCGCCGGCCTGGACAACAACTACGTCAAGAAAGACGACGCCCGCGTCATCGCCCACACCAAGGTCATCGGCGGCGGCGAAACGGACTCGGTCACGTTCGACGTCAGCAAGCTGGCCGCCGGCCAGGACTATGCCTATTTCTGCTCGTTCCCCGGCCACTTCGCGCTGATGAAGGGCGTGCTGAAACTGGTCGACTGATCGCCCCTGCCGGCCTTGCGGGATTGTCCGCAAGGCCGCCGTGCCCACCCCTACAATGGCCGTTTCCCGGACCCCTTGGAGACGAACACATGAGCACGGATAAAGTGGCAATCATCACCGCCGGCGGCAGCGGCATGGGCGCGGCGGCGGCACGCAAACTGGCGGCCGACGGCTACCGCGTGGCCATCCTGTCTTCGTCCGGCAAGGGCGAGGCCCTGGCGGCCGAGCTGGGCGGCCTGGGCGTGACCGGTTCGAACCGGTCGCCCGACGACCTGGCCCGCCTGGTCGACACCACCGTGCAGAAATGGGGCCGCGTCGACGCCGTGGTCAACAGCGCCGGCCATGGCCCCAAGGGCCCGCTGCTTGAAATCAGCGACGACGACTGGCACCTGGGCATGGAGTACTACCTGCTGAACGTGGTGCGCATTTCCCGCCTGGTGGCCCCCATCATGAAAAACCAGAAGGCCGGCGCCATCGTCAACATTTCCACCTACGCCACTTTCGAGCCCGAAGCCCTGTTCCCGACGTCGGGCGTCTTCCGCGCCGGCCTGGCCGCGTTCACCAAGGTGTTCTCGGACGAATACGCCGAGCACAACGTACGCATGAACAACGTGCTGCCGGGCTTCATCGACAGCCTGCCCGAGAAAGAAGACCGCCGCGTGCGCATCCCGATGGGCCGCTACGGCACCGCCGAGGAAGTGGCCGACCTGATCGCCTTCCTGGCGTCCGACGCCTCGTCGTACATCACCGGGCAGAACATCCGCATCGACGGCGGCATCACCCGCTCGGTCTGATCCGGCCGGCGTCCCGACCCGGCAGGTCCGTTCAAGGTCCGCCGGGCCGGCACCCCGGCCCGTGCCGATGCCGCGGCCGACACGCGCGCGGGCCTCGTGCAAACGCATTAATCCCCTCGTCCGTATGGTGGTATTGAAGCGCCCCCGGCGCTTCGTTACCGTAGGTGCTCGCATTCGAACCCGGGGCCTCTTGCATGTCCGCGCCGCCGCCCGAAGCGGCGCTGGGCGCCGCCTCCGTACCGACTTCATCCGCCCGGCCCACGCCCGGCCAGGCTTCGCGTTTCCTGGCGCAGGCGACCTTCGGCCCGACGCCCGCCCAGATCGACGTCGTGGTGCGGGACGGCTATGCGGCCTGGCTGGACGCCCAGTTGAGCCTGCCGCCATCGCAAAGCCACTTCGATTGGCTGCTGCAGCAAGGCAAGAACACCGAGGCGTACAAGGGCAACGGCATCAACGCGCCGCTGGAATCGACCCTGTGGCGCAAGTTCATCAGCGCCGAGGACCAGGTGCGCACGCGGGTGGCCTTTGCGCTGTCCGAGATTTTCGTGGTGGGCGTGGCGTCCATTACCGCCAACTGGCCGCTGTTCGGCGCTGCCGGGTTCATGGACCTGTTGGCCGAGCACGCGCTGGGCAACTACCAGGCCCTGCTGACCGCGGTGACGCGCAATCTGTCGATGGGCTGCATGCTGACCTACCGCGGCAACCGCAAGGAAGATCCCAAGACTGGCCGCCACCCCGACGAAAACTACGCCCGCGAAGTGATGCAGCTGTTCAGCATCGGCCTGGTCGAGCTGAACCCGGACGGCACGGTCAGGTTGGTGAACGGCGCGCCCGTGGAAACCTACGGCAACGCCGACGTGCAGGGGTTGGCCAAGGTCTTCACTGGCTGGGACCTGGACGGCCCCGAGACCGACGTGCAGTTCCATCGCCGGCCGATGGCCTTGAACAACGCCCTGCATTCGCTGGCGGAAAAGCGTTTTCTGGGCGCGGTGATTCCGCCCGGCACCGACGGCCATCTGTCGCTACAGCGGGCCATGGAAGTGATCAGCGCCCATCCCAACGTGGGGCCGTTCATCGGCACGCAGCTGATCCAGCGGCTGGTGACCAGCAACCCCAGCCCTGCCTACGTCGGCCGGGTGGCCGCGGCGTTCAATGACGACGGCCATGGCGTGCGCGGCAACCTGCGGGCGGTGGTGCGGGCGATCCTGCTGGACGACGAGGCCCGCCACCCCGACCTGGCCGCGCCCGAGTGGGGCAAGGTACGCGAGCCGATCCTGCGCTTCTCGGGCTGGGCGCGGGCGTTCGGCGCCACGTCCAACAACGGCGCCTGGGCCATGCCCGACACCACCGACAACACGATCCGCCTGGCGCAAAGCCCCATGCGTTCGGCCAGCGTGTTCAACTTCTTCCGGCCGCGCTACAGCCCGCCGGTGACCGAACTGGCGCGGCGCGGGCGGGTGGCGCCGGAACTGCAGATCACCGACGAAACCAGCATCGCGGGCTACCTGAATTTCCTGGCGATCTACGTCGACCGCGGCTGGGAAGACCTGCAAACGGATTACGCCGCCGAGATCGCGCTGGCCCGGAACCCCGCTGCGCTGGTGGCGCGCGTGGCATTGCTGCTGGCCGGCGATGCATTCAGCGGCGCCACCGCCGACGCCATCGCCCAGGCGGTCGCCACCCTGCCGCCCGAGCGGCCACGCGACCGCGTGCGCGCCGCGATCATGCTGGTGGCGGCCAGCCCCGAATACCTGGTGCAGAAATGAGGCGCGACCGCCTCGAATCCCGGGAACCACCATGAAGTCCGATCGCCCCGACCCGCTGGAGCAGCCATGAAGCCCGACCGCCGCGAATTCCTGCTGCGCGCCTGCGCCCTGGGCGCCAGCCATGCCGCCGCGCCGCTGGCGCTGAACCTGGCCGCGCTGGGCGCGGCCGCGGCGCAGGCCGCGCCCGCCGACTACAAGGCGCTGGTGTGCGTGTTCCTGTATGGCGGCAACGATCCCTTCAACACCCTGGTGCCGTTTGATGCCGCGGCCTATCGCGCCTACGCCGCGGCGCGCAGCGACATCGCCCTGCCCCGCGCCGCGCTGCAGGCCACCGCGCTGCGCGGCAAGGCGGCGCTGGACAACGGCGCCCAGTTCGCGCTGGCGCCGTCGCTGGCGCCGCTGGCCCCCGTGTTCGAACGCGGCGAGATGGCGCTGGTGCTGAACGTGGGGCCGCTGGTCGTGCCCACGACCAAGGCCGACTACATCGGCGCGCGCGTGCCGCTGCCGCCCAAGCTGTTTTCGCACAATGACCAGCAATCGTATTGGCAAGCACTGGCGCCGGAAGGCGCGTCGTCGGGTTGGGCCGGCCGCCTGACGGACCTGTACGCCAGCCTCAACGCGCAACGCAGCTTCACCGGCATCACGGCCGGCGGCAGCACCGTGCTGCTGGCGGGCCGGCACGTGGCCGGGTATCGGGTCGGCGTGAACGGCTCCACGCGCATCGACCTGCTGACGCGCGACCTGTACGGCTCCAGCGCCTGTACCGCGCTGCTGCGCCAGCTGATCACCCAGCCGCGCGACCACCTGATGGAATGCGAGATGTCGCGCATCGCCGCGCAATCGATCGATGCGGACACGCGGCTGCGCGCCGCGCTGTCCGGCGTGGCAGTGCCCGGCGATTTCGGCTCGCCGCTGGCGCAGCAGTTGAAGATCGTGGCGCGCATCATCGCTGCGCGCCAGGCGCTGGGCGCGCGGCGCCAGGTATTTTTCGTGTCACAGAACGGCTATGACAACCACACCGGGCTGAACGACACCCACCCGGCCCTGCTGCGTGAACTGGGCCAGGCGCTGGCGGTGTTCCAGGACGCGCTGGCAACGCTGGGCGTGGCGCGGCAGGTCACCACGTTTACCGCCTCGGAATTCGGCCGCACGCTGGGGTCCAACGGCAATGGCTCGGACCACGGCTGGGGCGCGCATCACCTGGTGCTGGGCGGCGCGGTGCGGGGCGGCCGCTACTATGGATCGCACCCCGAGATCGCACCGGACGGCCCCGGCTTCGTGGACAACGGCCGGCTGCTGCCGACCCTGGCGGTGGAACAGCTGGGCGCAGCGCTGGGCGGCTGGTTCGGCGCGGGCCGGGATGACCTGAACCTGGTGTTTCCGAACCTGCGACATTTCGATGCCGCGCCGCCCGCCTTGTTTGACAGTGCCACGTAGCAGGACGGGGCTGGCTGCGATGGCGACCCTTGCAAACGGCGCGCCAGCCAGGCGCGCCGTCATGCACACCGGGCGTTACAGCGCCGCGTGCATCGACGTGGCCAGGCGCTTCCATTTGACCGCCTCGTCACGCACGAACGCCGCCAATTCGTCCGACGTGCTGGTGCGCACCTCGGCGCCCTGCTCGTCGATCTTGCGGACCACGGCCGGGTCATGCAGCGCACCATTCAAGGCCGTGTTGAGCTTGGCCACCACCTCGGGCTTGGCATTGGCCGGGGCGAACACGGCATACCACTGCGCCACATCCACGCCCTGCACGCCCAGCTCGGCCAGCGTCGGCATATCAGGCAGCACCTTGGCACGGCGCGCGCCAGCCACGCCCAGCGCCACGATCTTGCCGGACTTCAGGTGCGGATAGGCGCTGAACAGGCTGGGAAACATCACCTGCGTCACGCCGGCCAGCGTGTCGGTCATGGCGGGCGCCGAGCCCTTGTACGGAATCTCCAGCATGGCCGCGCCCGTGGCGCGGTTGAACAGCTCGCCCGCCACCGCCGGCGCGGTGCCCGGGCCGGCCGAGGCATAGCTCAGGCCATCGGGATGCGCCTGGCCGTACTTGATCAGCCCGGCCACGTCGTGCACGCCGATGCCGCTGTTCACCACCATCAATGTCGGCGAATCGGCCACCATGCCGATGGCGGTGAAATCGCGCACCGGATCGTAGTTGAGCTTTTGCAGCGCGGGGTTGATGCCGTGCGTGCCGATGTAGCCCAGCATCAGCGTGTAGCCGTCGGCCGGCTGGCGTGCCACGTAGTCGGCGGCGATGGCGCCCTGCGCGCCGGGCTTGTTGACCACGATGACGGTCTGGCCCAGCAGTTCGCCCATCTTCTGGCCGATCACGCGGGCCAGGGTGTCGTTGCCGCCGCCGGCGGCGGTGGGCACCACCATCGTGATGGCGCGGTCGGGAAATTGCGCCTGGGCAGCCTGGCCGGCCAGGGCCAGGCACAGCGCGGCGGCGCCAAGCATGCTGCTGCGGGTGGGAAATGCCATATCGAGTCTCCTGATGATTTGTCGGGACGGTCTCTGCGGACCGCTGAGTGTTGAATGGGCACCGGCACAAGCCGGCCCCTGTTTTTTCTGCCAACCGGCCACCGCTTGCGGCGACGCCGGGTCCTGATGTCGGGTATCGCCCTGGCGCGCTAGGCCGCCACCGCAAGCGGCGTCGCTTGCGCGGGCTGCGCCTGCGGCACTGCGGCCGGTTGCGACACGAATTGCGGCAGGTACAGCACGCCCTTCATGATCTTGCGGGCCGTGCGCACCAGCCCGGCGGCCGCGACCTCGCCCGTGCGTTCGTCCAGTTTCACATCGATGTCCATGCCGCCCGACGGGTGCGAGATGCGCACGCTGCGATAGCCCGGCTGCGGCGCGGGGCCGCCGCAATCGTGCGCCACCGTGCCCGGCATCAGGAAGGCGGCGGCCACGCCCACCGCACCCGTCGCGGCGTGCGCCCGGTGGCAGGCGTGCGGCGTGAAGTAGCGCGAACGCAGCGACAAACCCGATGCATCGTCGCCCGGAGCCAGCAGCACCGGCTTGGGGATGACGCTGTCCGTCACGTCACCCAGCCCCATGCGGGCGCCGGCCTCGCGGCGGATACGTTCCAGGCGCGCCAGCAACGCGGCATTGCCGTCCAGTTCGGCCGGCGACTCGTCGCCGCGCAAGCCGAAGTCAGCGGCGCGCAGCAGCACCATGGGCATCGCGGCATCGATCAGCGTGACCGCGATGCCGTCCACCACTTCCTGGCGCTGGCCGGTGGGGAACAGACGGCCGGTGACCGCGCCCCAGGCATCCAGGAAGTTCAGGCGCACTGGTGCGGCCGCACCCGGCACGCCGTCGATGCGGGCGTCGCCCTCGTAGGTCAGGCGCCCGCCCGGGGTCTGCACCACCGCCTCGATGACGGCGCCCGTATTCACGTTGTGCACCCGCACCGAGGTCTCGCCATCGGCCGCCGCGATCAGGCCTTCGTCGATGGCGAACGGCGCGGCGCCGGACAGCATGTTGCCGCAGTTGGGCCGGGTATCGACGCTGGCGCGGTCCACCGACACCTGGGCGAACAGGTAGTCGATATCGCAGTCCGGCCGACGCGATCGCGACACGATCGCGACCTTGCTGGTCAGCGAGTTGCCGCCACCCAGCCCGTCGACCTGCAAGGCATGGGGCGAGCCCATGGCCGCCAGCAGCAGGCGGTCGCGCTCGGCCGGGTCGGCGGGCAGCCAGTCGGCGAGGAAAAAAGGGCCGCGGGACGTGCCGCCGCGCATCAGTACGCAAGGGATGATCGTTTCCATGCGGTGCATTCTGCGACGGTGCGGCTATTATTTGAATTGCAACTTACGGATGGATTAATGCATGGCACGCATCAATTTCGATTTACAGGAATTGCAGGCCTTCGTGGCCGTGGCCGAACGCGCCAGTTTTCGCGCCGCCGCCGAAGACCTGAACCTGTCGCAACCCGCGCTGAGCCGCCGCATCGAAAAACTGGAAGACCTGCTCGGCGCCCGCCTGCTGGAACGCACCACCCGCCGCGTGTCGCTCACGCACGTAGGCCGCATCTTCCTGGAACGCGCCCGCGGCGCCATCGACGAACTCGAACGCGCCGTGCTCAGCATCGGCGACCTGGCCGCGCAGCGCGGCGGGCTGGTCACCGTGGCCTGCGTGCCGTCGGTGGCCTACTACTTCCTGCCCGCCATCATCCACGACTACGCCGAGCGCTTTCCGCGCATCCGCGTGCGCATCATCGACGAAACCGCCCACACCGTGCTCAACAGCGTCGTCACCGGCCGCGCCGACTTCGGCATCAGCTTCTTCGGCACCCAGGAACCCGACGTGGACTTCAAGGCCGTGCTGCGCGAAGACTTCGTGCTGGCCGTGCGCCGCGACCACCCGCTGGCCACGCGGCGCAGCGTGTCCTGGGAAGAACTGTCCGGCGAACGCTTCATGACCGTGGCCAAGGAAAGCGGCAACCGCCTCTTGATCGACGACGCCTTGGCCAAGAGCGGCAAACGCACCGTCAGCGCCTTCGAGGTCAGCCACGTGATGACCCTCCTGGGCCTGGTCGAGGCCGGCCTGGGCGTGGCCGCCGTGCCCCAGCTGGCCATGCCGCCCGCCGGCCACGCCACCCTGGCCGGCGTCAAACTCGAACATCCGCGCGTCACCCGCAGCCTGGGCCTGATCTCGCGCCGCGGCCGCCCCCTGGCGCCGGCGGCCCAACAGCTCTATAACCTGATCAACCAGACCGGCAAAAGCGCCAAGCGCGGTTCCGCCAAGCCTTCCAAAGCCATCCCATGAGCCCCCACTCCCTCGCCTTGCAGCCCGCCACCGAAGACGACCTGCCCTTCCTGCTGTCGCTGCGCCGCGCCACCATGACCGAACACCTGGCCCGCGCCGGCGCCCCGCAGGACGACGAACACCACCTGGCCCGCATCCGCTACGGCTTCGAGGGCGCCCAGATCGTCTGGCTGCACGGCCGCCCCGCGGGCCTGTTCAAGGCCCTGCGCGAGCCCGACGGCTGGCGCGTCGTACAGATCCAGATCGACCCGGCCTACCAAGGCCAGGGCCTGGGCCGGCAACTCTTGACCGGCCTGCTGCGCCAGGCCGACCAGGAAGGCGCCGCCGTCACCCTGTCCGTCCTGCAGGGCAACCCCGCCCGGCGGCTCTACGAGTCGCTGGGCTTTCGCGCCGTCGAGGAGGCCGGCGTGGAAACCGAAATGCGCTACGAACCCGGTCCGCCCCCGGCGGCCCCCTGAGCCCTCGCAGAATTTTTTTTGCGCCGGGTGGAATATCGCCGCCCCGGCCGGCGTCTGTAGAGGGCAGTCCCCCACTTTCCTTTCTACGCGAGGCACGACATGCGCAATCAAATCGCCGCAGCCCTGGTTCTTACCTCTGCCGCCCTGTTCTCGGCCGGCGCCCACGCCCAGGCCGTCAAGACCCAGGACGGCGTCCTGGTCAACAGCGCCGGCATGACCCTGTACACCTTCGACAAAGACGCCGGCGGCAAGAGCGCCTGCAACGACCAGTGCGCCAAGATCTGGCCCCCGGTCACCGCCGCCGCCGATGCCAAGCCCTCGGGCGACCTCACCGTCATCACCCGCGACGACGGTTCCAAGCAATGGGCCTACAAGGGCAAGCCCATCTATCTGTATGCCAAGGACGCCAAGCCGGGCGACAAGACCGGCGACAACTTCAAGGACGTCTGGCACGTCATCAAGCCCTGATCCGGATCGCCTCGCCCCTCCGCATCAGACCATGCGCGCCGAAGACGAAGCATCGATCCTGGCCTGCATCCCCAGCCTGCGGCGTTACGCCTGCGGGCTGACGGGCGACCCTCACCGGGCCGACGACCTGGTGCAGGACACCCTGGAGCGCGCCTGGAGCCGCTACTCGCGCTGGCAACGGCGCGGCGAACTGCGGGCCTGGATGTTCGGCATCATGCATAACCATTTCATCGACGGCGTGCGCGCCCACCACCGGCAAGCCGGCGACGCCAGCACCAGCGAGCTGCCCGACGTGCCGGTGCGCGCCACCCAAACCGATCACCTGGAGGTGCGCGACCTGGATCGCTGCCTGCAAGGCCTGCCCGCCGAACAGCGCCAAGTGCTGCTGCTCGTCTGCGTCGAGGACCTGTCCTATCAGGAAACCGCCCAGGTCCTGGGCGTGCCCATCGGCACCGTCATGTCGCGCCTGTCACGTGCCCGCGAACGGCTCGGCGCCCTGATGCAAGGCCAGGAACCCGCCGGCCGGCTCCATCGCGTGAAATGACATGAACGACAAACGCCTCCACCCCGTTCCCGCCGCCGGCCACCCCATCACCGAGGCCGACCTGCACGGCTACGCCGACGGCCAGCTGCCGCCCGGCCGCCACGCCGAAGTCGACGCCTACCTCGCCTCCCATCCGCAAGACCTGGCCCGCGTCCACGCCTGGCAGGCCCAGCGCCGCGCCCTGCACGCCCTGCTCGACCCCGTCCTGGACGAGCCCCTGCCCCTGCGCCTGCCCCTCGCGCCCCCCGCCCGCCACCTGCCCTGGCGCGCCCTCGCCGCCGGCATCGCCATCGCCGCCATCAGCGCCAGCGCCGCCTGGCTCACCCGCGGCGCCCTCGACGCCCGCCACCTGCAATCCATCCTGGCCACCGCCAGCCCCGACCACGCGGCCGGCGGCTACGCCCAACGCGCCGCCATCGCCCACGCCGTCTACGCCCCCGACATGGGCCGCCCCGTGGAAGTCAGCGGCGACAACGAAAAAGCCCTGGTCACCTGGCTCACCAAGCGCCTGGGCGCCCCCGTGCGCGCCCCCAACCTGTCCCACGCCGGCTACGACCTCGTCGGCGGCCGCCTTTTGCCCGGCGGCACCGGCCCCGTCGCCCTCTTCATGTACGGCGCCCAAGACGGCCAACGCCTGACCCTCTACGTCACCCGAGAAGCCACCGGTGGCCAAACCGCCTTCCAATTCACCCAGGAAGGCCCCGTCCGCGTCTTCTACTGGGCCGAAGGCCCATTCGGCTACGCCCTGTCGGGCGCGGTCAGCCGAGACGAACTACAGAGAATCTCGCAAGAGGTCTACGACCAACTGCAAGGCTAGCGCGCGTCAGAACACAGGCTCAACACAAGCCCTGATCACGGTACTCACCCGGCACACCCAGCACGGCGCAGAACTTGCGGCTTTCACCGGAATAAGCGTGCGTAGCATGAATGGTCAGCGTGGCGCCCGCCAACCCGACCTGCTTCGGATTGCAAGACCAGAAACCGCTGGAGATTTCGTCGTACGGCGCCCTGGCAACGAGACGCGCCGGCTGCCCGGGCGACTTTTTTCCCGACGCCTCAGTGGCCACCCACTCGATCCAGACACGGCAGCTCACATGCTCGAACCCCACGTTCTCCAGGATCACCCGATACGAGCCCTGCCCGTCGGGGGAACGCCAACTTCCGCCAGCCAACATCCCCAGGAGCTCCGCTTGATCCGCGTCAGTCTCCGCGACGCACGGCGCCGCCACCAGCAACGAAAGGCTCAGCAACGCAGCAAGAATTTTCATGTTTCAGATGGCCTGCCGAGAATCGGCATGAAAGAAATAATGGACGGCGCGGCCCCCCCATTCGTCGTCATTCACATCACTCAGACACGGACGGCACCTAGCCATTCCCCAACGATAGCCGCTCTCCGGCCAAGCTCATAACAAGCTCCAGCCAAAATCGCAGACACAGCCAACACGCGCAGCGTCCACCGCCCCAACGCCCCACCACCGCGTAAGCCGCAGAAGGCCGCCCGCGCGGCCGATTGCGGCGGGCCCCGCACCCCACCGCCCCACCCCACCGCTGAGCAAAACGCCAGCAAACACTCTCCCCAAAACCCGTCGCGAGCCCTATGCAGAGCGCCGGGCTGCGCTGGTCGGGTGGGCGCGGGGCGTGTAGATGCGCCCGAGGGAATCTGAAGCCCAATAGTCGTCATGCACGACACCCGTGACGAAGAAACTTTCTCCGTGGCATCGGCTGTGGCAAGGTGGAATGCCGCCAGGTAAAGACCGACCTTCCAGTGGT
>NZ_JCBANA010000095.1:0-23050 GCF_059760725.1 Achromobacter sp. 1014246743 | reverse complement strand
TATGTCAGTTTCGCAGCCGCGGTGATGGGTGATAAGCAGCCGCCGGCCGCCCTGCGGCCGGTGGGCGCGGGGGCCGGGCCGGCGTCGGCGCAGCGGGCGCCCGCCGTGGGCCAGAGCCCGCGCATCGATGCCATCCGCAAGGCCGGTGAACTGCGCGTGGGCGTGCTGCAGAACGCGCCCTGGCTGATCCAGGACGTGTCCGGCCACGGCGGCGAAGCCTGGAGCGGCCCGGCCTGGCTGCTCGCCAAGGAATACGCCCGCCAACTGGGTGTGACGCTGACCGCCGTGCCGGTGTCGCACGAAACCAAGGTGCCCGTGCTGGCAGCCAACCAGGTCGACATGACCATCAGCCCGCTGGCCGAAACGCCCGAGCGCCTGAAGGTCGTGGACTTCGTGCTGTATTCGTCGACCAGTGTCTGCATGTTCGGTCTGGCGGCCAATCCCAAGCTGGCCGCGGCCAAGTCGGTGGACGACCTGAACCGGCCCGACGTCACCATCGCCTACTTCACCGGCGGGGCCGAAGAGGCCTGGGTCAAGCAGCGCTTTCCGCAGGCCCGGCTGCGCGCCGTGGCCAATTCGGGCGCCACCGCACCCATCGAGGAAATCATGGCCAGGCGCGCCGATGCGGCGCCCATCAACCGGGTGCCCTGGGTGGGGCTGAACCGCAAGGTGCGCGGACTGGCCGTGCTGCCGGCCGAGGCCAATTGCCAGCAAAGCACCGAAAAGGCATCGCCGGTGGGCCTGGCGATCGACAAGCACCAGCCTGAATTCCTGGCCTGGCTGCGACAAGTGGCGGTAGCGATGAAGCCACGCCTGGATGCCGACGAAATGCGCATCATCGAACAGAGTCCGTAAGCGGCCGGGCCGCTATTTCCAGCAGCACACCCCGACAACACACACCGATTTTCCGACCCCGCGCAAGGCGCGCGCGGCCCGGGCGCCTGCCCGTGGCTACGCGCGGCCGTATCCGGCGCAAACCGCCGGGCTTCCCTCCAAGGAGACAGCAATGCAACAGCCTTATTTCCTTCGTCTTGCCGCCGCGGCCCTGCTGCTGGCCTCGGCATCCGTGGCCCAGGCGCAGACGCCGCCCGCGCCCGGCGAAAGCCCGCGCATCGACGCCATCCGCAAGGCCGGCGTGCTGCGCGTGGGCGTGGTGAACAATCCGCCCTGGCTGGTGCAGAACACCAGCGGCTCGGGCGAACCGTGGATGGGGTCGTCGTGGCTGCTGGGCAAGGAATTCGCGCGCCTCTTGGACGTGAAGATCGTGCCGGTGCAGGTCAGCCACGAAACCAAGGTGCCAGCGCTGATCGCCAACCAGATGGACGTCATGATCGGGCCGCTGAACCAGAACGCCGAACGCGCCAAGATCATCGACTTCGTGACCTTCTCGAACACCAGCGTGTGCATGTTCGGGCTGGCGTCCAACCCCAAGTTCACCAACGCCACCAAGGTCGAGGACTTCAACCAGCCCGGCATCACCATGGCGTACTTCTCCGGCGCCGGCGAAGAGCCGCTGGTGCTGGAAAACTTTCCCAAGGCCAAGCTGCGCGGCGTGACCAATTCGGGTTCGGTCGCGCCCATCGAGGAAGTGCTGGCCGGCCGTTCCGACGTGGCGCCGCTGAACCGCATGCTCTGGCCCAACATCAGCAAGAAGGTCAAGGGCCTGGCCGTGTTCCCCAAGGAAAACGACTGCCAGGACAGCAAGATCTTCGCGATCGACGCCGGCATGGGCGTGGCCAAGGGCCAGCCCGTGTACCTGGAATGGCTGCGCAAGGTCGAAGCGCGCATGCATCCCGAGCTGGTCGCCGAAGAGCGCCGCATGACCCAGCAGCTGAAATAAGGCGGACGCCATGCTCAATTGCGCAATCCATGGGGCCGAAGACCTGCGGCTGGTCGAACAGGCGCCCGAACCCCTGGGCCCGACCGAGGTGCGGGTCGGCGTCAAGGCGGTGGGCATCTGCGGGTCGGACCTGCATTACTACCGCCACGGCCGGGTGGGCGACTTCGTCATCCGCGAACCGCTGACACCGGGGCACGAGGCCTCGGGCCAGGTGCTGGAAATCGGCGCGGCGGTGACGGCCGTCAAGCCGGGCGACCGCGTGGCGCTGGACCCGGCCCGCACCTGCGGCGTGTGCCGTTACTGCCGCCAGGGAGATTCCAATCACTGCGAGGCGGTGTTCTTCTTCGGCAGCGCCAGCCGCTATCCGCACATGCAGGGCGCGATGCGCGAGCAGGTGGTGGTAGAGGAAAAGCAGTGCCTGCCGGTGCCCGACAGCCTGTCGTTCGAGCTGGCCGCCTTTGGCGAACCGCTGGCCGTGGCGCTGCACGCGGTGCACAGCGCCGGCTCGTTGCTGGGCAAGACGGTCATGGTGGTGGGCGCCGGGCCCATCGGCGCGCTGGTGATGATGGCGGCGAAGCTGGCGGGCGCCAGCCAGCTGATCGTGGTCGACATCGTCGACCAGACGCTGGCCACCTGCGCCAAGGTGGGCGCCACGCGCACCATCAACGCGGCCACCGATCCGGCGGCACTGGAGGCGCTGGCGGCGGGCAAGGGCACGGTCGACGTGTGCTTCGAGGCATCGGGCAATTACGCCGGCCTGGCCAACTGCATCCGCGCGGCGCGCCCGCGCGGCACCATCGTCACGGTGGGCACGCTAAGCGGCAGCAGCGAGCAGTGCCCCTTCAACCAGATCATGGTCAAGAGCCTGCACGTCATCGGCAGCTTCCGCTTCGTCAATGAATACGCCTGGGCGGTGGATTACCTGAGCCGCGGCCTGGTGGACGTGGCGCCGCTCCTGACGGCGGCCATTCCCGCACGCCAGGCGCTCGAGGCCTTTGCGCTGGCGGCCGACCGGCGCCAGGCCATGAAAGTGATGGTGACGTTCTGAGCCGGTCCGCGTTCCTGTCCGTACGGAGATTCCATGGACTTTGATTTTTCACCCATCGTCGAGAACTGGCGCTTCTTTGCCGGCGGCCTGGGCATCACGGTGGCGCTCAGCGCGGTCACCGCGGTGTCCAGCATCCTGCTGGGGCTGGTGATCGCGCTCTTGCGCCTGTACGGGCCGCGCTGGCTGCGCGTGCTGCTGGTGTTCTACATCGACAGCATGCGCGCCATTCCGGTGCTGGTCGTGCTGGTGTGGATCTACTTCGCCTTCCCGCTGCTGGCCGGCGTGAACTTCGCGCCGTTCTGGGCCGCGCTGGTGGCGCTGACCCTGCACATCGCGGCCTATTCGGCCGAGGTGATCCGCGCCGGCATCGAATCGGTGCGTCCGGGGCAGATGCGCGCCGGGCTGGCGCTGGGCATGTCGCGGGCCCAGGCGCTGCGCAAGATCATCCTGCCGCAGGCCACCATCCGCATGCTGCCGGCCTTCGGGTCGGTGCTGACGGTGGCCATCAAGGATACGGCGATCGCCACGGTGATCGCCGTGCCGGAACTGATGCACAAGGCCGAAACCATCGCCGGGCAGAGCTACCGGCCCATCGAGGTGTTCACCGCCGTGATCGTGGCGTACTTCGTGATCCTGTTCCCGGTGACCCGCGGCGTGGACCGCCTGTACCAACGCTACGCACATCTGGGGCGCTCATGAACTTGGACTGGGGAATTATCTGGGACTCGCGCCAGGTGCTGCTGCAGGGCGCGGCCATGACCGTGATGCTGACGGTGGTGACCATGGCGCTGGCCGTGCCCGGCGGCATCGTGCTGGCGCTGATGCGGCTGTCGTCCAACCGCCTGGCCAACGGCGTCGCAGTGGCCATCGTCGAGTTCTTTCGCAACCTGCCGCTGATCCTGGTGATCTATTGGGCGTTCTACGTCATGCCGATGGCGCTGGACGTGCAGTTCTCGGCGGTGACGACCGCGCTGGTGGCGCTGGTGCTGAACGTGTCGGCCTACAACTCCGAGACCTTCCGCGCCGGCATCAATTCCATCCGCAAGGGGCAGATGGAAGCCGCGCTGGCGATGGGCATGTCGCGCCGCCAGGCCATGTTCAAGGTGCTGATCCCGCAAGCGGCACGGCGCATCCTGCCGGTGCTGGCCAGCACCTGGATCTCGCTGTTCAAGGATACGTCGCTGGTGTCGGTCATTGCGGTCAGCGAGCTGGCCTACGCCTCGATGCAGGTGCGCGCGCAGAGTTTCCGCGTGCTGGAGATGCTGACCGCGATGGCGGTGATCTATTGGCTGATGGGGTATCCGCAGGCCAAGCTGGTCGACTGGATCCATCGCAAATACGGAGTCAAGGAATGAACGAGATGATCCTGGAACAACAGGCGGTGGGCGCGGCGGCTGCGGCCGCGGCGCGCAAAGGCGCCGACCAGCCGCCGGTGCTGGTCTATGAAAACGTGCGCAAGGTCTACGGCGACTTCGTGGCGCTGGGCGACGTGTCGCTGCAGGTCAACAAGGGCGAGGTGATGTGCCTGATCGGGCCGTCCGGTTCGGGCAAGTCCACGCTGCTTCGCTGCACCAACGCGCTTGAAAAGCTGGATGGCGGCCGCGTGCTGCTGGACGGCGTGGCGCTGCCCGAGGCCGAATCCGAAGTGCGCAAGGTGCGCCAGCGCATGGGCATGGTGTTCCAGAGCTTCGAGCTGTTTCCGCACAAGTCGGCGCTGGACAACGTGGCCATGGGCCCCATCACGGTGCTGGGCATGGCGCCGGACGCGGCCCGCGCTCGCGCCCAGGCGCTTCTGGAAAAGGTGGGCCTGGCGGCCAAGGCCGGCAACTTTCCGGCCAACCTGTCGGGTGGCCAGCAGCAGCGCGTGGCGATCGCGCGCGCCCTGGCGATGGAGCCGGAGGTGATGCTGTTCGACGAGCCGACGTCGGCGCTGGACCCCGAGACGGTGGGCGAAGTGCTCAACGTCATGAAGAAGCTGGCGCAAGAGGGCATGACCATGATCGTCGTGACCCACGAAATGAGTTTTGCCAAGCGCGTGGCCAACTGGGTAGTGGTGTTCGAGAACGGCGCCATCCTGGAGCAAGGCCCGCCCACGCAGATTTTCGACAACCCGCAGGTCGCCCGTACCCGCGACTTCCTCAGCCACCTGGGCTGGGAAGGCTGAACATTCTCCCGTCCTTACGGAATCCATGATGAAAATTACGAACGCACGCGTCATTGTTTGTTCGCCGGGCCGCAATTTCGTGACCCTGAAAATCGAAACCGACCAGGGCCTGACCGGCATCGGCGATGCCACCCTGAACGGACGCGAGCTGGCCGTGGCGGCCTACCTGACCGAACACGTGGTGCCCTGCCTGATCGGCCGCGACGCGCACCAGATCGAGGACATCTGGCAGTACCTGTACAAGGGCGCCTACTGGCGCCGGGGCCCGGTCACCATGACCGCCATCGCCGCGGTGGACACGGCGCTGTGGGACCTGAAGGCCAAGGCCGCCGGCCTGCCGCTGTACCAGCTGCTGGGCGGCAAGAGCCGCACCGGCGTGATGGTCTACGGCCATGCCAACGGCAGCGACATCGAGCACACGGTCGACGAGGTGCTGCGCTACGCCGACATGGGCTACCGCGCCATCCGTGCGCAAAGCGGCGTACCGGGCCTGGACAAGGTCTACGGCGTGGGCCGCGGCAACCTGTTCTACGAGCCCGCCGACAGCGACCTGCCCAGCGAGCACGACTGGTCGACCGAGAAATACCTGCAGCACACGCCCAGGCTGTTCGAGCGCATTCGCGAAAAGCTGGGGTTCGACCACCATCTGCTGCACGACGTGCACCACCGCCTGACGCCGATCGAAGCGGGCCGGCTGGGCAAGTCGCTCGAACCCTACAACCTGTTCTGGATGGAAGACGCCACGCCGGCCGAGAACCAGGAGGCCTTCCGCCTGATCCGCCAGCACACCACCACACCGCTGGCGGTGGGCGAGATCTTCAATTCGATCTGGGACTGCAAGGACCTGGTGCAGAACCAGCTGATCGACTTCATCCGCACGACCGTGGTGCACGCCGGCGGCATCACCCACCTGCGGCGCATTGCGGACCTGGCATCGCTGTACCAGGTGCGCACCGGCTGCCACGGGGCCACCGACCTGTCGCCCGTATGCATGGGCGCGGCGCTGCACTTCGACCTGTGGGTGCCCAATTTCGGCATCCAGGAATACATGCGCCACACCGATGAAACGGATGCCGTGTTCCCGCACGCCTACACCTTCGACCAGGGCATGCTGTACCCCGGCGACGTGCCGGGCCACGGCGTGGATATCGACGAGAAGCTGGCCGCCAAGTACCCGTACAAGCGCGCCTATCTGCCGGTGAACCGGCTGCAGCAGGATGGGACGTTATGGAACTGGTAGCGCGGCAGCCTGACCCGGCGCAACCGGGCGCGGCGCAACCCGCCGTCCGCCTGCATCCGTCACGGTTGGCGGGGCTGGTGCCCGACGTGGCGCGGCCGGCCTACGATCGCGCGGCGCTGCGCATCGGTATCGTGCACCTGGGGCTGGGCGCGTTCGCGCGCGGCCACCTGGCGGCGGTGAACGAAGCGGCGCTGCATGCCGGCGGTGAGCTGGCATGGGGCCTGTGCGGCGTGTCGCTGCGCCAGGCCGACACCCGCGATGCGCTGGCGCCGCAGGGCGGTCTGTACACGCTGGCGTTGCGCAGCGCCGATGCCCAGGGGCAGCCGCGCCAGCAACTGGCCGTGATCGGCTGCCTGCTGGAAACGCTGGTGGCGCCCGAAGATCCACAAGCCGTGCTGGCGCGCATCGCTGCCGCCGACACGCGCATCGTCAGCCTGACGGTGACCGAGAAGGGCTATTGCCACGATCCGGCCAGCGGCGCGCTGAATTTCAAGCACCCGGACATCGTCCATGACCTGGGCCAGCCAGCCGCGCCGCGCAGCGCTATCGGCTTCCTGGTGTGGGGGCTGCAACGCCGGCGCGCGGCGGGCCTGGGCCCGCTGACGCTGCTGTCGCTGGACAATCTGCCATCCAACGGCCGCCTGCTGCGCGGTCTGGTGCTGGCGTTTGCCGCGCAGGTGGATGCAGGCCTGGCCGATTGGATCGGGCAGGCCTGCACCTTCCCGTGCTCGATGGTGGATCGCATCGTGCCGCGCACGACGGACGAGGACCGCGTTGCTGTGACGCAGGCGCTGGGCCTGGCGGATGCCTGGCCGGTGCTGGCCGAGCCGTATCTGGAATGGGTGGTGGAAGACACTTTCGCCGCCGGCCGCCCGGATTGGGCGGTGGGCGGGGCGCGCTTCGTGGCCGAGGCGGCGCCGTTCGAGACGCTGAAACTGCGCATGGTGAACGGCGCGCATTCGGCGCTGGCCTATCTGTCGGTGATGGCGGGTTGGAGCACGGTGGACCAGGCGGTGGCGCAACCGCTGTTGCGGCGCTATCTGGCCGGGCTGATGCAGACGGAGATCGCACCGACCTTGCCTGCGTTGCCGGGGTTGGACCTGGCGCAGTACCAGCAGCGGCTGTTGCAGCGCTATGCCAATCCGGCGCTCAAGCACCAGACGCGGCAGATCGCCATGGACGGATCGCAGAAAATGCCGCAGCGGTTGCTGGGCACGGTGCGCGACCGGCTGGCGGCGGATCAGCCGATTGCGGGGCTGGCGCTGGCGGTGGCGGGCTGGCTGCACTTTCTGCGCGGGGTGGACCAGGCGGGGCGCCGCTACAACATCGACGATCCGCTGGCAGACGTGTTGGCAGCGCGGCTGGATCTGGCGGAACAGGCGGCGCGGGCTGCCGGGCCGGGGCCGGCAGCGGCGTCGACCTGGACGGTGCAGATGACCGGCCTGTCTGCGGTATTTGGCGACCTGGGCCAGGACGCGCGCTTCGTGCGGGCGGTGGCGCAGGCGGTGCAGTCGCTGCGCACGCTGGGCGTGGCGGGGGCGCTGGAAGCCACGCTGGCGGTCATGCCGGACGCGTCGTAGCAGGAGAACTGGCCCGAAGGAACTGGCCTGAAGGAGCTGGCCTGACTTCAGGTCCGAAGTCAGGCCAGTAAATCAGGCCGACAAATCAGGCTGGAAATTCAGGCCGAGGTCGGCGGCGCCAACCGTCCCAGCACGCCCTCCAGCGCCAGGCCGATCGCCAGCACCTGGCGGTCGTCGCCCGGCAAGCCATCCACCTCCAGCCCGATCGGCAATCCGCTTTCAGACAGGCCGGCGGGCAGGCTCAAGCCGGGCAGGCCCGCATTGCTGCCGGGGTCGACGTTGCGCGCCAGCCGCAGGAATGTCTCCAGGCTGCTGGCTTCCGGCGCGGCGACCGGCGGCAGGATCGGCACGGTGGGAAACAGCAGGCCATGCAGGCCATGCGCCTGGAACGCGCGCCGATAGACATCGATGAGCGCATTGCGATGCACCGCCATCGCGCTGTCGTACAGCGGCTGCAACGCCAGCAATTCGCCGGTCGGCGTGGGCAGCACGCCCGGCACGACCAGGTTGTCGAAGATGCCCTTGACGTCGGGGCTGGCAATCTGCGCCACGACGTCCTCGAAACTCACGCCGACCTCGTAGCGTTGCAGGTACGCGATGAGATCCACTTTCTGTTCATGCAGGCAGATCGGCATGCCGCTGGCGGCGTTGCTGGCTTCCAGGCCGGGCATGTCCATGGCAATCAGGGTGACGCCGGCCGCGCGCAGCTTGTCCAGGGCGGCCTGCGTGGTGGTCTGCACCTGCGGGTCCAGGTCCTGCCAGAAGTAGGCGGGCAGGCCCAGGCGCAGGTCCGTGGGGCGCAGGGCGGGCAGGGGCGAGTGGTCGCCGGTCAGCACGGCATCGAGCAGCGCGATGTCGGCCATGCTGTTGGCGATGGGGCCGGGGGTGTCGCGGGTGTGCGAAATCGGGGTGATGCCGGCGCCGTCGTAGCGGCCCACCGACGGGCGCAAGCCCACGGCGCCATTGAGCGCAGCCGGCAGGCGCACCGAGGCGCCCGTGTCGGTGCCCAGGGCGGCCGGCACCAGGCGTGCGCCCACGGCAGCGCCGCTGCCCGAGGACGAGCCGCCGGCGATGCGTTCGGGGTCGTAGGCGTTGCGGGTGCCGGCGCCCCGCGAGCCGGGATAGGCAGCGTTGTAGCCCGAGACGCCGAAAGCCAGTTCATGCATGTGGGCCTTGCCGACGATGATGGCGCCGGCATCGCGCAGGCGCTGCACGACGGGCGCGTCCTGGGCGGGGCGGAAGTCGTGCAAGGCCGGGGTGCCGGCGGTATTGGGCAAGCCGGCGACGTGGATGTTGTCTTTGATGGCCAGGGGCACGCCTTCCAGGGGGCGTGGGGCGCGGCCGGCGGCGCGTGCGGCGTCGGCCGCCCGGGCCTGGGCCAGGGCACCGTCCGTGTCCACGGTGATGAAGGCATTGAGATCCTGGCGGGACGCGATGCGGTCCAGGCAGGCTTGGGTCAGTGCCTCGCTGGTGATCTTGCCGTCGCGAAGCCGGGCTGCGGCTTCGGTGAGGGTGGGGCAGGCGGCAGGCGTCTGGGGGACGGGCATGGCGGGTTGTCTCCTTCTTGTCGGTTCGATTCTTTCGGTGCAGTCCCGATCTATACAGGGTGGACTGTGGTGCTGTCGAGCGCGGGCCGCCGAGGCGCTAAGATAGGCGGCACTTATACACGTACAAGCCTGCCTCTTATCCTGGTATGACTACTTCCCCCCAAGCCGGCGCGGCCGGCCACGAAGGCTCCCGCCTGCGCCGTCAGGCGCTGGGCGAATTCGTGCGCAGCGCCCGCTCGCGCATCACGCCGCAGATGGCCGGGCTGCCGGAAGGCATGCGGCGGCGCACGCCGGGGCTGCGGCGCGAAGAGGTGGCGCAGCTGTGCGGAATCAGCGTCACCTGGTACACGTGGATCGAGCAGGGGCGCGAGGTATCGGTGTCGCCGTCGGTGTGGTCGCGGATCGCGGGAGTGCTGCAGTTGGCGCGGGCCGAGCGGGCTTACCTGTTCGATCTGGCGGATTGCGCGGATCCGCAGCATGCGCGGGACGACGCGATGGGGGCGCCGGGGTCGTTGCGCGAGTGCGTGGATGCGATCACGGCGCCGGCTTACGTGCTGGACCGGGCCTGGAATGTGCTGGCCTGTAATGGGCCGTTGCGGGATCTGTTCGATGACTGGCCGGCGCGGGATCCTGAGCCGAATCTGCTGCGCTATATCTTTCTGGATCCGGCGGCGCGGGAGCTGGTGGTGGATTGGGAGCAGCGGGCGCGCCGTGTCGTCGCGGAATTTCGAGCGGATGCGGGGGCGCATCTGGACGAGCCGGCGGTGCTTGCCTTAATCGATGCGTTGAATCGGCAGAGTGCGGTGTTTGCGCATTGGTGGAATCGGCATGCTGTCGTTGAGCGGGAAGGGGGGTTGCGGGAGTTTTCGCATCCGCGGCGGGGGCGGATGGGGTTTCAGCAGATTACGTTCCGGTTGGCTACGCATCTGGATTTGAAGTTGGTGATGTTGTTGGGGGATAGCGTGGGTTCTTAAGCCGCGCGTGCCGGGGCAGGCGGGGTGAGGGCGGGGCTACGATTGCGGTCCGGAGCCTTCGCTCCGGACTGCCCCGTTGTCATCCTCGTACAGGCCTTCGGCCTTCCCTACGGATTCCCTCGGGCGCAATCTACACGCCCCGCCCTCACCCCGCCTGCCCCGTCACGCGCTCTTGATGTGACTTAGTCGCGGCCGCTGGGGCGGTCAGTGTGTTTGGCATGCTAGCCAACATCGGAGGGGGGTGGCGGGGTGGGACGGTGCCCGCCTCGCGCCGGCCGCGCGGGCGGCCTTGCTCGGCTTGCGTGGTGTCTTGCGTCGGCGGATGACGCTGCGCGATTGCGTGGGGTTTATTTGGTGGTGGTCAGCAGGTCGCCGGGGAGGCCGGCTTCTACCAGGCCTAGCAAAAGTTTTTTTACGGGGGCGGGCAGGGCTGTCTTTGGCAGGTCTTCCTGAGGGATCCAGCGTTCGGTCTGGGTGGGTTCGCGCAGTGTGGCGCTGCGTACCGGGATGTACCAGGGGCGGATGTGCAGGCGGTAGTGGGTGAAGGTGTGGGCGAAGGCGGCGAGTTCGAAGCGGTGTTCGGGGATGAGGCCCAGGGCGCGAGAGGCGGTGAGGGGGTCGCCCGCGGCGTCGAATTCGGGCAGGCTCCAGAGGCCGCCCCAGATGCCGGGTTCGGGGCGTTGTTGCAGGAGGAAGGCGCCCTGGTATTGCAGGACGAGCATGCCGGTTTCGCGTTCGGGGATGGCTTTGCGGACCTTGGGGGTGGGCAGTTCGGCTTGGCGGCCTTCCTGCCGCGCGATACAGGTGGTGGTGACGGGGCAGCGGTCGCAGGCGGGTTTGCCGCGGGTGCAGAGGGTGGCGCCCAGGTCCATCAGGCCTTGGGTGTAGGCGGCCATGTCCAGGCCGGGGGCGGCGTCGACCTGGGCGTCGGCCAGGGCCCAGAGGCGTTGTTCCGTTTCGCGCTTGGCGGGGTCGCCGGCGATGCCGAAGTGGCGGGTGAAGACGCGTTTGACGTTGCCGTCCAGGATGGGCGAGCGTTCGCCGTAGGCGAAGGCGGCGATGGCGGCGGCGGTGGATCGGCCGATGCCGGGCAGGGTGGCGATGGCTTCGGCGGTGGGCGGGAAGCGGCCGTTCCAGTCGCGGGCGATTTCCTGGGCGCAGCGGTGCAGGTTGCGGGCGCGGGCGTAGTAGCCCAGGCCTGCCCAGTAGGGCATGACGTCTTCCTGGGCGGCGGCGGCGAGCGCGGCGACGTCGGGGAAGCGCTGCAGGAAGCGTTCGTAGTAGGGGATGACGGTGGCCACCTGCGTCTGCTGCAGCATGATCTCGGATAGCCAGATGCGGTAGGGGTCCCGGGTGTTCTGCCAGGGGAGATCGTGGCGGCCATGCTGGCGTTGCCAGGCGACGATGCGAGGGGCGAAGTCCATGTCGGCAATTATCGCATCGCCCTATTGCCGGGGGTGGGACGAGCGGTTACAACCGTCAGGAAGAGGCGCGCCAAGCGCCCGGAATTCACCTCCGCCGCAGGCCCGCCCGGGCTCCAGAAGAACTCGGCGCGATGCTGCTGCGGGCGTTCCACGACCCTCGGAGTAGACATGAATGCCCCTCTCACGCCCGCGGTCCGCGCGGCGCTCGAATCCGTCCAGCTGGACGACAAATACACCCTTGAAACCGGCCGCGCCTGGATGAGTGGCATCCATGCCCTGGTGCGCCTGCCGATGATGCAGCGGCTGCGCGACCTGCGCGCGGGGCTGAACACGGCGGGGTTCGTGTCGGGGTATCGGGGGTCGCCGCTGGGCGGGGTGGACCAGAACATGTGGAAGGCGGCCAGGTACCTGAAGGCGCACCACGTGGAATTCCAGCCGGGCATCAACGAAGACCTGGCGGCGACGGCGGTGTGGGGCTCGCAGCAGGTGAATCTGTTCCCCGGGGCGAAGTACGACGGGGTGTTCGGCATGTGGTACGGCAAGGGGCCGGGGGTGGACCGCTGCGGCGACGTGTTCAAGCACGCCAATGCGGCGGGGACGTCGCCGCACGGCGGGGTGCTGGTGGTGGCGGGCGACGATCATCCGGCCAAGTCGTCGACGCTGCCGCACCAGAGCGACCACATCCTGAAGGCCTGCATGATCCCGGCGCTGTTTCCGTCCAGCGTGCAGGAGGTGCTGGATTTCGGCCTGCATGGCTGGGCGATGAGCCGCTATGCCGGGGTGTGGGTGGGCATGAAGTGCATTACCGATATCGTCGAAGTGTCGGCGTCGGTGGACGTGGATCCGTACCGCGTGAAGATCCTGCTGCCCGAAGACTTCCAGCTGCCACCGGACGGGCTGAACATCCGCGTGCCCGATACGCCGCTGCAGCAAGAGGCGCGGCTGCTGGACTACAAGCTGTACGCGGCGCTGGCCTATGCGCGCGCCAACAAGCTCAATCGTGAACTCTGGCAGGTGCCGCAGCGCGATGCGCGCTTTGGCATCATGACGTCGGGCAAGGCTTATCTGGATACGCGCCAGGCGTTGTCGGACCTGGGCCTGACCGAAGCGGTGTGCCAGCGCATCGGCCTGCGGCTGTTCAAGGTGGGCATGGTGTGGCCGCTGGAATCGACCGGCATGGCGCATTTCGCCGAAGGGCTGGACGAGATCCTGGTGGTCGAGGAAAAGCGCCAGGTGCTGGAATACCAGCTGAAAGAAGAGCTGTTCAGCTGGATCGGCAGCGGCAAGAAGATTCCGCGCGTGGTGGGCAAGTTCGACGACAAGGACGGCGGCGAATGGTCGGTGCCGCAAGGCAACTGGCTGCTGCCGGCGCATTACGAGTTTTCGCCGGCCATGGTGGCCAAGGCCATCGCGGCGCGGCTGTTGCGGTTCGAGCTGCCGCCGGACGTGCGCGCGGGCATCGAGGCGCGGCTGGCCTTCATTGCCGGGCGCGAGCAGGCGCTGGCGCGGCCACGCGTGGTCGAAGACCGCAAGCCCTGGTTCTGTTCGGGCTGTCCGCACAATACGTCTACGCGGGTACCGGAAGGTTCGCGCGGCATGGCGGGCATCGGTTGCCACTACATGGTGACCTGGATGGGCCGCAATACGCAGGTGTACACGCAGATGGGCGGCGAGGGCGTGCCGTGGCTGGGCCAGGCGCCGTTCACCGAGGAAAAGCACGTGTTCGCCAACCTGGGCGACGGCACGTACTTCCATTCGGGCCTGCTGGCGATCCGCGCCGCGGTGGCGGCCAAGGCGCCCATCACCTACAAGATCCTGTTCAACGATGCGGTGGCGATGACCGGCGGGCAGCCGGTGGACGGCCCCATCAGCGTGCCGATGATCAGCCGCCAGGTGGCGGCCGAAGGCATCGACAAGATCGTGGTCGTGACGGACGAGCCGGACAAATACAAGGACATGGCCGGCCTGGCGCCGGGCGTGCCGGTCAAGCATCGCGACGAGCTGGATGCGGTGATGCGCGAGCTGCGCGAATACCCCGGCGTGTCGGTGCTGATCTACGACCAGACCTGTGCGACCGAGAAGCGGCGGCGCCGCAAGCGCAACGCGTACCCCGATCCGGCGCGTCGGGTGGTCATCAACGAGCGCGTGTGCGAGGGCTGCGGCGACTGTTCGCAGAAGTCGCATTGCCTGTCGGTCGAGCCGCTGGAAACCGAGTTCGGCCGCAAGCGCACGATCAACCAGTCCAGCTGCAATAAAGACTTTTCCTGTCTGAAGGGCTTTTGCCCCAGCTTCGTCACGGTGGAAGGCGGCAAGCTGAAAAAGCCGCGCGCCCTGGCGCCCGACGGCGCGGTCGACGACGACGTGCCGCAGCCGGCCACGCGTGGGCTGGACCAGGCCTACGGCGTGTTCATTGCCGGCGTGGGCGGCACGGGCGTGGTCACCATCGGCCAGCTGCTGGGCATGGCCGCTCATCTGGAAGGCAAAGGCTGTTCGGTGCTGGACATGGCCGGCCTGGCGCAAAAGGGGGGCGCGGTGTATTCGCACGTGGTGCTGGCGCAGACGCCAGACCATCTGATGAATACGCGCGTCGCGATGGGCGAGGCCGACCTGCTGCTGGCGGGCGACCTGGTGGTGGCTACCAGCGCGGACGCCATGGCGCGGCTGCGCCCGGGGCGTACCCATGCGCTGCTCAACAGCGACACCGCGCCCACTGCGGCGTTCGTGTCCAACCCGGACTGGACGCTGCCCGGGGCCAACCTGACCGCCGACCTGCAGGCCGCCTGCGGCAAAGATAACCTGCACGCGGTGGACGCGTCGGCGCTGGCGGTGGGCCTGCTGGGCGACGCCATCTATTCCAATCCGCTGATGATGGGCTACGCCTACCAGAAGGGCTGGCTGCCGCTGTCGCGCGAAGCGCTGTTGCGCGCGATTGAACTGAACGGCCAGCAGGTGCCCAACAACCTGGCGGCGTTCGCCTGGGGGCGCCGCGCGGCCCACGACCTGGCCGGCGTGATGCGGCTCTTGGCTGCGGGCGCCGCCGCGCCCGCGCATCCGGACGGCATCATCGAGATTCGCCGGCCGCGCGCAACGCCGGTGCTGGAACTGAAGAAGCCGCCGGGCGAGCTGGCCCGGCTGGTCGAGGTGCGGCGCGCGTTCCTTACGCAATACCAGGATGCCGCGTATGCCAGGCAATACACGGACCTGGTGGACAAGGTGGCGCACGCCGAACACGAGGCCACCGGCACGCAGCGGCTGGCGCTGGCGGTGGCGCGCTATTACTTCAAGCTGCTGGCCTACAAGGACGAATACGAAGTGGCGCGGCTGTACACGGACGGCGAGTTCCTCAAGCGCGTGGGCGAGCAGTTCGAGGGCGACTGGAAGCTGCGCTTTCACCTGGCGCCGCCACTGTTCGCGCGCCGCGGCCCGGACGGCCATCTGGTCAAGAAGGCCTACGGGCCGGGCATGCTGCGCGTGTTCCGCCTGCTGGCGCGCATGAAGCGCCTGCGCGGCACGCGGCTGGACCCGTTCGGCTACACCCGCGAACGGCGTGCCGAACGTGAACTGGCGCGCGAGTACGGCGAGACCATCGGGGCCATCCTGGGCAAGCTGAACCGCGGCAACCTGGATCGCGCGGTGGCGCTGGCCAGCGTGCCTGAAGACATCCGCGGCTATGGCCACGTGAAGGAAGCGGCAATGGAAAAGGCCGCGGCGCGGCGCGAGGCCTTGCTGAAGGACTTCACGGCCAGCGTGGTGTCGATCGGCGGGGCGCGCGCGGCGTGATGTGCGTGAAGTGATGCGGGTGACGACGGGCGCGGGTTTCATGCGCGCCTGTCGTCAGACTCTTCTGTGATGCGTTACGCCGGCGGCCTACGCCGGATAGTGCGCATCGTCCAGCAGCATGTCTTCAAAGAACGCGCCGTAGCGGCCCTGCGGATCGCGCAGGTGGATCTCCAGGATCCAGCGCATTTCCGACGGGCTGATGGCCAGGTCGGCCAGCGACCCGGTATGGATCGCCGCGTGGGGAAAGTCCGACACGCGGTGGCCCGGCAGGTCGAAGTTCAATGCCCAGCCCATGGCGCGGGCCTGGCGGTCGGCATAGGCGTACAGCGCCTGCCCGCTCAGGCGTTCTCGCAGCCACACGCCGCGCACGTCGTGGAACAGCGCTTCGGCATCGCGGGCGCAGCGCGCCTGGCCGGGGTCGTTGCCCACCACGTAGCTCTTGCCACCGTCGCCTTCCCACGCGTCCAGCCGGGGGGCGATGTCCAGGAAGAAGATGTCGTCTTCGCCCAGCACCACGCCCGGGGTCGACGCCTGGCGCATGGCTTTCATGGTGTTGGCGCCGAAGCGCACGCGGGTGGGATGCCAACTGAGCGCCATGCCGGCGTCGATCAGCGTCTGCTTGGCCATCGCTACCGCGTCTTCCTCGACCATGCCGGGCTGGATGCGCGCGGCGATGGCGTCGATGGCATGGCGGGTCTTGTTGCGGGCCAGCAGCATGCCGTCCACGGAAAAGGCGGGGCCGACGCGCTCGCTGGGGTCGGGGTGTCGGGTCGGGTGGGGGATTTGCATGAAGGGCGGTTCCTGGTGGGCGGCGCTTGGGCCGATGCAGGCATTCTGGGCGGCGGAACCTGCGCGCACGACCGCGGCGCGGCACGGATTCGGGCCAGCGTGGCGCGTCTTGCGGCCAAGCGCCTGGCCGGCGGCGGATCAGGGCCGCGCTGGTGCGGATTGCGGCCAGCGTGTGCGCCGCGGGTCGTTGCGCGCGGCCTCGCTGGGCTAAGGTAGCGGCATGCCGTCCGCCGGCCCTTCTATCCGTCGCCTTTGCCTGCCACCATGAAATCCGTCGCCATCGTCGTGTTCCCCGGCGTGCAGTCCCTGGACGTCAGCGGGCCGCTGGACGTCTTTGCCGAAGCCAACCGCTTCCTGCTGCCCGCCCAGCAGTACCGGCTGGAATTGATCGGCCTGACGCGCGGCGCCGTGCCGTGTTCCAACGGCATGCTGCTGATGCCGCAGCGGCATTACACCGACGCCGGTGACGTCCCCGACCTGCTGTTGGCCGCGGGCGGCCCGGGCCTGCCCGACGCCCGCGAGCCGGACGAGGCGCTGGCCTGGCTGCAGGAGGCCTGTGCGCAGGCGCCGCGCTACGGCTCGATCTGCAACGGCGTATTCCTCTTGGCCCGCGCGGGGTTGCCGCCCGGCGCGGTCGTCACCACGCACTGGAACGACGCGCAGGCGCTGGCCGCACGTTATCCGAGCCTGCAGGTGCAGGCCGACCGCCTGTACGCGCAGGATGGCCGCCTGCACACCTCGGCTGGCGTCACCGCCGGCATCGATCTTGCGCTGTACCTGGTGGCGCAGGACCATGGACCCGATGTGGCGCTGAATGTGGCCAAGCGGCTGGTCGTCTTCATGCAGCGGGCGGGCGGCCAATCGCAGTTCAGTCCGTTCCTGACGCCATTCGTCGAAGAAACGTCCGCCGTCGCCCTGGTGCAGCAATACGTGCTGGGCCACCTGGCCGACGATCTGGGCCTGGACGCGCTGGCGGCGCAGGCCCACATGAGCCGCCGCAATTTCTCGCGTGTGTTCCTGCGCGATGCGGGCGTGACGCCGGCCGATTTCGTCGAAAGCGCGCGTGTGGATGCGGCGCGCGTCCGGCTCGAACGCGAATCCGCGCCGCTCAAGACCGTGGCCTTTCGCTGCGGCTTTCGGGACGCGCGCCACCTGCGCGAGGTGTTTCAGCGGCGGCTGGGCGTATCGCCCAGCGCGTACCGCGCCCGCTTCGGCCGCTGATACGGGCCGGGGGCGGGCATTGCGGCCGGCGCCGGCCGGGGGCGGGTTAGCTGCCCGCCGTCTCGGGTTTGCGGCGCCTGGCCACGCCGGTGTCGAAGCGTTCGACGCCCGGGCGGGTCGCGGGTCGGTCGAAACGCTCGACGCCGGGGCGGTCGAAGCGTTCCACCCCCGCACGCGCGGCAGGCCGGTCAAATCGTTGCACGCCGGGCGGCGTGAAGCGTTCCACCCGCGGCGGGCTCTGGGTCTTGGCCTGCACGCTCTGGGCGGCGGCCTGTTCGCGCTTGGCGATGATCTCTTCGGCGCGCTGGTGGTGGGGGGCCATCTTGCGCACCATCACGCGGCCGTCGCGCGGAAAATAGTTGATGCGGCGCGCGTGCACGTCGCCCAGGTCCTGCGCCTTGACCGGAATGCCTTCCGTCTTCAGGTAGTTCAGGACGAACTGGCCGTTACGCTCGCCGATGTTCATCTGCTGCATGGCCGACAGCACGGCGCCGCCGCCGAACACCTTGGCTTCCAGGCGGTCGCGTACCGCACCGGCCTTGAGCAGTTCGTTGATCAGCACTTCCATGGCGAACGCGCCGTAGCGCATGGTGGCCGAGGCGGGCGACTGCATGTCGCCCTCGGGCAACATGAAGTGGTTCATGCCCCCCACGCCGGTGACGGGATCGTGGATACAGGCGGCCACGCACGACCCGAGCACGGTCGAGATCATCAGGTCTTCGTCGGTGACGTAGTACTCGTTGGGGAGTACCTTCACCGCCTGACACTGGAACGCGCTATCGAAGTAATGGCGCGTCGCACGGGCTTCAAGACGGGCGACCATGGGGCGGAATAAAGGGCAAGGACAGCGGTTGGGTCACGAAGGGCAGCGCTCGATGGAACAATAAACGTTTCAAAATATGTATAAAAATGTCGCTTTATTCTTACACATCTCGCCAACAATAGGGTGAAATCCTGTGTAACCGCGACTTTGTTATGTCCCTGATTTATAAGCGTTTGCGATTCCCTGGGCAGTTCGGCCCGCTTGCGTGACACCTTGCGACGCCCGGACCACCCGTAACACGGGATGGGCGCATGCGCCGTTCCATCCCCGTGACAGCATGGCACCAGCAGACCGCACGCGGCCACTGCAAGGATGGTGCATCCATCCTACACAGGGCCGGGCGGGGTCTTTCCCCGGATCACGGGGAAGAAGGGGGGCTATACGGAGGTTTAGAACCGCGTACTGCGGGTCACGGACCAGCGCGCAGACAACGCACCCAGGGCGGCCGAGGCGACGATGGCCACCAGCAGTACGGGGGCGCCGGGCAGGTGCAGCGCGAACTCGGCCCCGTAGCTGCGGGCCAGGCCGAGCAGGGCGTTGTTCAGGGGCGACAGCGCCAACGCCGCCACGCCGATGGCGAGCAGCGAGGCCAGGGCGCCGGACAGCGCACCCAGGTACAGGAACGGGCGGCGCACGAACGATTCGGTGGCTCCGACCAGCCGCGCCACCGCGATTTCCTCGCGCTGCGACAGGGCCTGCATGCGCACGGTGTTGAACACCGTGGCCAGCACCACCACGGCGACGCAGGCGGCCAGGAAGGCCAGCCCGATGCGGGCAAAGCGCAGGATGGCTTCCAGGCGCTGGACCCAGGCGCTGTCCAGCTGCACCAGGTCGACCTGGTCCCATTGCTTCCAGTCTTTGGCGAGCTTGCCGGCGCGGCCGGCCAGGTCTTCGCCGTCGGCCAGCGTCACCACCACGGCGTCGGGCAGCGGATTGCCCGGCAGCACGGCCAGCGCCTGCGCCCAGGCGGGGTTGGCCCGCAGGTCGGCCAGGGCGTCTTCGCGGCCCACCACGCGCACCGCGCGGATGTCGGCGGCGTAGTCGGCCTGGATGCGCTTGGCCACGTCGGCCGCGGCGCCCGCCGGCGCGTCCACGCGCATGAACACGGTGACCTCGGGGGTGACGGACATTTCGCGCGCTACCGGCTGTACCGACACCAGGATGGCGCTGCCCAGCAGGGGAAGCGCCAGCGCCAGCGCCATGACGAGCAGGTTGGCCAGCGACGAGAACGGCTGTTTCACCAGCCGGCGCAGCGTGACCATGAGCGCATAGCGATGCTGCCGCAGCCAGGCGTTCATGCCGTTTCTCCGGCAATGCCGCGGCCGGCCGCGGGGGCGGGCGTGGCGTCGCCCTGCGAATCGGCGAACTTGCCCGGATCGATGCGCAGGGTGCGGGTGGCGTAGCGCGCCATGAGTTCCTGGTCGTGCGAGGCGATCAGCGTGGTGACGCCGACGCGGTTGAAGTCGCGGAACACGTTCATGATGCGCTGCGCGTTGTCGTGGTCGAGGTTGGCGGTGGGTTCGTCGGCGATCAGGATGGCGGGCCGGTTGACGATGGCGCGCGCGATCGCCAGGCGTTGCTGCTCGCCGCCCGACAATTCGATGGGGTTCAGGTCTTCTTTGCCGGACAGGCCGACCTTGTCCAGCGCGGCGCGGGCGCGGGCGGCGGCGGAATCCCGGGGGTGGCCCGTGACGGCCAGGGGCAGCATCACGTTTTCGAAGGCGCTGCGGTCAAACAGCAGATGCGTGTCCTGCAGGATCACGCCGACGGCGCGGCGCAGGTAGGGCCGGGCGCGGGCGGGCAGCTTGTCCAGTCGCTGGCCGTTGACCTGGATCGAGCCGCGGCTGGCGGGCTCGAGCCCCCCGATCAGCTTGAGCAGGGTCGACTTGCCGGCGCCGGACGGCCCCGACACGAAGACGAACTCTCCCGCGCTCACGCGGAAGTTGATGTCGGCCAGGATATTGCGGCCGCGACCATACGATTTGAATACGTGCTGGAATTCGATCATGGCGGCTGTCGGATGAAGCCGCAATAGTAACTCGGGGACAGTAAGCCGGACCAAATCCAGATCCCGGGCCCGCCGGAAAAAGTGTCCTGATGTCACCGGAAACCGACGGATCGTGTGACCGGTCGGACACGTTTTGCGATGCAAAACAATGTCCCCGTTTTTGCTGCCGAACTGCGTTTGATTTCATCCAGTGTCCCTATATTTCAAGGGAATTCCCGGATGCGGAGGCTGCTTTGCGGACGCTACCATCCGCCCCATGCGTAAAGCCCGACCCGGCCTTGCGTTCGGCTTCGCATCACCCCTACGGAGATCACGATGAAAGTACTGAAACTCGCTGCCATTGGCACCGCCCTGTTCGCTGCGTCCGCGGCTGCCCATGCAGGTGCGACCTTCGATAACGTCAAGAAAAAAGGGTTTGTCCAGTGCGGCGTTTCAACCGGCATCCCGGGGTTCTCGATCGCGGACAGCAAGGGTGAGTACAAGGGCCTGGACGTGGACCTGTGCCGCGCCGTCGCCGCCACCATGTTCGGCGATGCCACCAAGATCAAGGTCACCCCGCTGAACACCCAGCAACGCTTCACCGCGCTGCAATCGGGCGAAGTGGACGTGCTGACCCGCAACACCACCGTCACGCTGACCCGCGACACCACCCTGGGCCTGATCGGCGTGGGCGTGAACTACTACGACAGCCAGGGCGTCATGGTCTCCAAGGACCTGAACGTCAAGAGCGCCAAGGAACTGAACGGCGCCACCATCTGCGTGCAGCCCGGCACCACCACCGAGCTGAACCTGGCTGACTGGTTCCGCGGCCAGAAGATCGAATTCAAGCCCGTCGTGATCGACAAGTACGACGAAATCATCCGCGCCTTCTCGGCCGGCCGTTGCGATGCCTTCACGACCGACAAGTCGCAGCTGGCCTCGACCCGCACCACGCTCGAGAATCCCGACAAGTACATCATCCTGCCGGAAGACTTCTCCAAGGAGCCGCTGGGCCCCATGGTCCGCCAGGGCGACGAGCAATGGTTCAACATCGTGCGCTGGTCGCTGAACGCGATGCTGGAAGCCGAGGAATACGGCATCACCAAGGCCAACGTCGATGAAATGACCAAGAGCACCAACCCCAATATCCAGCGCATCCTGGGCGTGACCCCGGGCATGGGCAAGAACCTGGGCGTGGATGACAAGTGGGCCTACAACATCATCAAGCAGATCGGCAACTACGGCGAAAGCTTCGAAGCCACGCTCGGCAAGAGCAGCGCCATGAAGCTGGACCGCGGCTTGAATGCCAACTATAAGCAAGGTGGCTTGATGTACGGCTGGCCGGTGCGCTAACACACGGCTCTGCCCGGCATGGCGCAACCCCTTGCGCCATGCCTAGCCCGCCTCCGAGCGGGCGGCAGGAGTGGGCGGCGCGCGGTCTTTCAGACCCCAGCCGCCCGGTGTCCGACTTCTGTAGATTCATTCGATGACAACTCCAAATAAAAACGCCCCGATTTCGGCACCCCCCCGGCGTCTGAACTGGAACGACCCCGGCGTGCGCGCCGTGGTCTATCAAGTGCTAGCACTGGCCGCCGTGGCTTTGGCGGTGTGGTTCCTGGTTTCAAACACGCTTCACAACCTGTCCGTGCGCAACATCGCCACGGGCTTCGGTTTCCTTCACCGCGAGGCCGGCTTCGCCATCGGCGAAACGCCCGTCGCCTACACCCCCGCAGACACCTATGGCCGCGCCATCGTGGTGGGCCTGCTCAATACGCTGCGCGTCGCCGTGCTGGGTATCGTGCTGGCCACCATCCTGGGCACGCTGATCGGCGTGGGCCGCCTGTCCAAGAACTGGCTCGTCGCCAAGATCACCTCGATCTACGTCGAAGTGATGCGCAACGTGCCGCTGCTCCTGCAGCTGTTCTTCTGGTACGCGCTCATCACCGAGAACATGCCGGGCCCGCGCCAGGCGCACAACCCCTTGCCGGGCGTGTTCATTTCCAACCGCGGCCTGAAGGTGCCCGCGCTGGAAGGCAATTCGCTCGACTGGATGCTGGCCGGACTGGGCCTGGCCATTGTCGCCATCCTGTTCCTGGGCCACTGGGGCAAGAAGCGCCAGGAAGCCACCGGCCACGTGTTCCCGCTGGGCCGCGCCGCCATCGGCCTGTTGATCGGCTTGCCGGTCGTGGGCTGGCTGGTCAGCGGTGCTTCGCTGACGCTGGACATGCCGGAACTGAAGGGCTTTAACTTCTCGGGTGGCTTGACGCTGTCGCCGGAATTCGCCGCGCTGCTGGCGGGCCTGGTGATCTACACCTCGGCGTTCATCGCCGAAGTGGTGCGCTCGGGCATCCAGGCCGTCAACAAAGGCCAGTGGGAAGCGGCTGAAGCCCTGGGCCTGCGCCGCAAGCAGATGCTGCGCCTGGTGGTGCTGCCGCAGGCGCTGCGCGTGATCATCCCGCCGATGACCAGCCAGTTCCTCAACCTCACCAAGAACAGCTCGCTGGCAGTCGCCATCGGCTATCCGGACATCGTGTCGGTGGTGAACACCACGCTGAACCAGACCGGCCAGGCCATCGAGGGCATTCTCATCATCATGGGCGCCTACCTGACGGTCAGCCTGTCGATCTCGATAT
>NZ_JCBANA010000094.1:0-23804 GCF_059760725.1 Achromobacter sp. 1014246743 | reverse complement strand
CCCCTCACTCCATGCAAGCTCCAGACGAAATCCTTCTGGGCCATATCCACGCCTACAAAATCTACGACTTCGGTGCTGTCTTGGCTAACCATCGCGTCTGTCATGTCCCATCCTTGCAACATTCGAAGTTGTCTTCGGGTAACTGTTCGGGCTTAGTGACAAACACGGCGGACTGTACGCCCCAATGCTCGGGGACGAGCTCTAGGCTCAAAGGGGGAACGGGCTGTACAGGGCCGATCAAACGAACTTCATACCCAACACGTCAAAGCATACAAGGGGGCTCGCCCCGCCTTGGGGCGGCCCGGCGGCGGGGCGGTTCCTTGCGGATAGCCCAAAGAAACAAGCCCGCTGATGCGGGCTGTTTTCTTTGGGCGGGCTGACGGTCAGCCGGCGACGATGGGCTTGCGGCCCGGGGCGCTGCGGGCGCCGCGGCCTTGCGCGTCGTAGGTGGACGTGACGCCCATGCCGCCCAGGTTGCGCAGGGCGTCCAGCGATTGCTGGTTGTAGCGCATGTGCACGTCGATCAGCGCGCCATTGCGCATGTTGATCTCGTTGGCCGACGCGGACTTGCTGAGCAGCGCCTGCCACACGCCCGACAGTTGCGGGTGCAGTACGGCAGCCTGTTCGGTACCGGTGTGTCCGGCGGGCAGGCCAAGTTCGGCCAGCAGGCCGTCGCGGGCGTGGCTCAGGTCGACCAGTTGCTGGGCCACGTTGCCCTTGCGTTCGGTGACGTCATGCAGCGCGTCGACGTTGCCCGGTCCGACCAGCACCTTGGTTTCTTCTTCCAGGATGGCGGAGAACTCGGTGATCAGGACGTCTTCCTGCTTGAGGCAGGCTTGCAGGGAATCGACAGGGCTCATGGTCATGCGGGTCGGAAGATGAAACGGACGGGGCGACAGGCCTGCGAGCAGGCCTACTTCAACAGGTCACGGGCGCTGGCGATCAGGCCGTCAGCGATGCGGCTGGTGTCGATCTTGAGCTGGCCCGACGCAATGGCTGCGCGGATGGCCGCGACGCGTTCGACATTGATGTCGTTCGAGCCGTCCTGCAAGGCGAGCATTTTGCGCGATGCCGAGCTCAGCGCGACCTGCGAGCTGCTGGCGCTGCTACCGCCGCCGGCGCCATAGGCCTGGGCGACCGAGGACTCGGCGCGGGGGCTGATGGCGTCCGCCGAGATGGGCCGGTTGGGGGTCGAATTGATTTTCAAGGTTTTCTCCGCAGGGCGTCCTGGGTCGGTTTGCGACGGATCCGCCTACTTATGTCTCTGTAACGACAGGGTCGGAAGGAACTTTAGGGTAGACGAGCCCTCGCCGCCGCGCGATATGTAACATAGCCTAAAGTTGTATTTCGACCAGCCCGGCATTGCGCACGACACCCGTTACGACCTGTCCGCTGGCGGTGCGCACCTGCACCGTGGCGCCGGGCGCCGCGTTGTCCAGGGCCTGGCCTTCGCTGCTGACCACAAATCCGTTGCCGCGGGCGTTGATGCGCACGTTCGACCCCCGCGTGACCGACTGGGCGTTGCGCAGCGCGGCGCCCTTGACCGGCTGGCCGGCATTGATGCGATAGGCCGCCGTCATGCCCACCACGGTATCCGGGTTGGTGATGACGCCCGGGGGCAGGGCGACCAGGTCGCCGTCGCGCGGCGACAGGTCGGCTGGCGTCAGGGCCTGGCCGGCCGCGATCATGCGCGAGGCCACGTAGTAATAGCCCGGCACGCTGACCGTGGCCTGCACATAGGTGGTCCAGGACTTGGGCGCATTGCAGCGCACGCCCACGGTCATGCGCGAGCGCGGCTTCATGCCTGCGGGCATAAATGGGGACAAGGCATCGCAGGGCGCCAGCCGCTCGACCCTGGGCGGGTCGATGGCGACCGACGGCTGGCCGGACAGGCCCGCCAGCTGTTCCAGCAGATAGGTCTGCGCGGCAATGACGATGGCTTCGGGCGCCTGGACGGCCTCTTGCGCCTGGGCCGCGGCGGTGGGGGCCAGGATCAGGGCGGCCAGGCAGGCGGCGCGCGCGCGAAGGCTTGCGGGGAATTTCATGATGACTGAATTGTAGAAGCCCGCGTCACTTGGCAATACGTGAATTGGATGAGAAATGACGGGTTATTTGGCTGATTGTGTTCCGGCCGCGACCCCTATGATGCCGTCATCCAATGGGATAACGGTGCGTCCGCTGTCCCGGGTTTCATCCGTATTGAAGGCGATCCGATGCTAGACAGGCTTAACGAAGATTTCCGCTTCTACCAGCAGTCCCTGGGACTGCGCGCGCAGCGCCAGGAAGTGCTGTCCTCGAACATCGCCAACGCCGACACGCCCAACTACAAGGCGCGTGACTTCGATTTCAAGGCGGCGATGCAGAACGCCATGGAAGGCACCAAGCGTCTGCCGGACACGTCGCTCACGCTGACGTCGGCGCGCCACATCCCCGCCAAGGCCGTGTCGCAGGGTCCGACGGACCTGCTGTACCGCCTGCCGTACCAGCCCAGCATGGACGGCAACACGGTGGACATGGACATCGAGCGCGTCCAGTTCGCCGACAACACCTTGCACTACCAAAGCACCATGCAGCTGCTGTCGGGCCGTATCCGGACCATGATGGCCGCCATCCAGGATTGATTTTCATAGGGAGCCGCAGGCAATGTCCTTGTTGAGCATTTTCGATATCGCCGGTTCGGCGCTTAGCGCGCAATCGCAGCGCATGAACGTGGCGGCCAGCAACATGGCCAACGCCGACAGCGTGGTGGGCCCCGACGGTCAGCCGTACCGCGCCCGCCAGGTGGTGTTCCAGGTCAATCCTCCGGCCGGCCAGGCGCTGGGCCAGGAGATCGGCGGGGTGCGCGTGGCCGGCGTGGTGCAGGATCAGTCGCCCCTGAAGCAGGTCTACGACCCCAAGCATCCGCTGGCTGATGCCCAGGGTTACGTCAGCATGCCCAACGTCGATCCGGTGGCCGAAACGGTCAACATGATCGCGGCGTCGCGTTCCTACCAGGCCAACGTCGAAGTGCTGAACACCGCCAAGAGCCTGATGCAGAAGACGCTGACCATCGGTCAGTCCTGATTCCCACATTCCGCGCGCCGCGCCGCCCGCGCGGAATAATCCAGACAAAGTGAATTCATGACCACCGTCGATCAATCCACGAGCAAGACCGGCCTGGGCCTGGCGCAATCGGGCGCCAACGGCTCGTCCACCGCGCAAGGGCTGCAGGACCAGTTCCTGAAGCTGCTGGTGACGCAGCTGAAGAACCAGGATCCGCTGAACCCGATGCAGAACGCCGAACTGACGTCGCAGCTGGCGCAGATCTCCACGGTGGAAGGCATCAACAACCTGAAGAACACCATGCTGGCCATCAGCGGCCAGATCGACGTGTCGCAGTCCATGAACGCCGTTGCCATGATCGGCAAGGGCGTGCTGATCCCGGGTTCGACCGTCAAGGTGGGCGTGAACGCCGAGCATCCGACCGAGCGCGTGGTGACGCCGTACGGTATCGACCTGCAGGGCGATGCGACCAAGGTGCAGGTGCGCATTTCGGATGCCAACGGCGCGGTGGTGCGCACGATGGAACTGGGCCAGAAGGGCGCCGGCGTGTACACGCTGGATTGGGACGGCAAGAACGACGGCGGCGTGGCGCTGGACGCGGGCGCGTACACCGTGTCCGTGTCGGCGTCGGATGCCGACGGCAAGAAGGTTTCTGCGGAAATGCTGAAGTTCGGCCAGGTCAAGAGCGTGGCGTACTCCACCAACGGCCTGCGTCTGGATCTGGGCCTGGACGGCCAGACCAGCATGCTGGACGTGCGCAAGGTGATCGGCGCCTGAGGCGGGCCGGTTTGATTATCAGCCGGCGCCACGGCGGCGGTTTCCACATTAGAGATTAGCGAGAGAAAACATGGGCTTCGGACAAGGATTGAGCGGCTTGAACGCCGCAGCGCAGAACCTGGACGTCATCGGCAACAACATCGCCAACTCGGGCACCGTCGGCTTCAAGTCGTCGACCGCGTCGTTCGCCGACGTGTACGCCAGTTCGCGGGTGGGCCTGGGCACCAAGGTGTCGGCCATCACCCAGCGCTTCACCGTGGGCACCGTGAACGGTGGCGGCGGCGAATACGACATCGCCATCGACGGCGCCAAGGGCATGTTCCGCGTCACCGACCAGAGCGGCGCCGTGATGTACACCCGCAACGGCGAATTCCTGGTCGACAAGAACAACTTCATCGTCAATGCCCAGGGCTACCGCCTGACCGGCTACCCCGCCGGCGCGATCGGCGCCAACCCGGTCGAGCTGCAGCTGCCCACCGCCAACGTGGCGCCCAAGGCGACCACCACCGCGACCACCGTGGCCAACCTGGACGCCAACGCCAAGGTCATCTACGAAACCAACACCGTGACCTCGCCGGCCGTGAACGGCTCGGTGACGATGACCGGCACGACGCCGCCGTCGCCCGCCACGCAGTACGACTTCACCCGCGACCCCGTGGGCAATATCGTGTGGGTGAACCAGCCGCCGGCCGGCACCTATGGCGCCGCGCCCAACCTGGTCACCATCGACGCCGCCGGCGCCGTCACCACGGGCGACCTGGCCCAGGTGCCGGGCTACAAGAACTATACGGCCGCCGTGACCGAAGTCGGCAAGCCGTTCGACCCCAAGGTCACCAGCAGCTACACCAATGCGTCGCCCATGACGGTCTTTGACTCGCTGGGCAACTCGCACCAGGTGATGCAGTACTTCGTCAAGCGCGCGGCTGACGCCGCGGGCAACAGCACCTACGACGTCTATTACACGATGGACGGCCAGGCCATGGCGCCGACCACCCAGGCGGCCGGCGTGTGGGGCAACCCGACCAAGTTCACGTTCAACAAGGCCGGCGTGATGACCAGCGCCACCACGGTGAACCTGTCGTTCGCGACCCCGGGCGGCGGCACCACGCCCGCCGATCCGCTGGCAATCGCCGTGAACTACACCGGCACGACCCAGTACGGCAGCGCCTACGCGCTCAAGGCCGTGCCGGACGGCTACACCTCGGGTGAATTCCGCGGCATCAACATCGGCGCCGACGGCAGCCTGGTGGCCGACTACACCAACGGCGAAACGTCCGTGGTGGGCACCATCGTGCTGGCCGACTTCGCCAACCTGCAAGGCCTGCAGCCGGTGGGCAACAACGCCTGGAAGGAAACCTCGACCTCGGGCCAGCCGATCCTGGGCCAGCCGGGCAGCAACGGCCTGTCCAAGGTGGTGGGCCAGGCGACCGAAGCCTCGAACGTGGACATGAGCAAGGAGCTGGTCAACATGATCATCGCCCAGCGCACCTACCAGGCCAACTCGCAGACCATCAAGACCCAGGACGAAATCATGCAAGTCCTGATGAACCTGAAGTAATGGCTGACGGGCAAGCGACGACACCGACGGAATAGGCAATGGATCGAATCATCTACACCGCCATGAATGGCGCAGCGCGGATCACGGAGCACCAGGCCGCGCTCTCCAACAACATGGCCAACGTGAACACGCCGGGCTTTCGCGAGCAGATCGCGCTGTACCGGTCGGTTCCGGTGAACGACGGCGTGAGCCTGCCGACGCGTGTCTCGACGGTGGCGTCCACGCCCCGCAACAACTTCGAAATGGGCAACATGCAGACCACGGGCCGCGACCTGGACGTGGCCCTGGCCAGCTCGAACGGCTGGATCGCCGTGCAGACCCCGCAGGGCGAGGCCTATACCCGCGCCGGCAGCCTGCAGGTGGGTGTGAACGGCCTGTTGCAGACGTCCCTGGGCCAACCGGTGATGTCCGACCAGAACGGCATCATCGACGTGCCCGACCAGGCCTCGCTGACGATCACCTCCGACGGCACGATCACCGCCATCGGCGCGGGCGACGCGCCCAACAACATCCTGAACCTGGGGCGCATCAAGCTGGTCAATCCGCCGGAAGCGCAACTGGTGCATGGCGACGACGGCGTGTTCCGCCTGGCGCCGGTCAATGGCCAGCCGGCGCCGCCGGTGCCTGCCGACCCCAGCCTGCGGGTGCTGTCCGGCGTGCTGGAAGGCAGCAACACCAACCCCATGGCGGCGATGGTGGGCATGATCGAAAACGCCCGCCGCTTCGAGCAGCAGATGCAGGTGGTGCAGCAGGCGGATCGCAACGCCGAGCGCGCCAACGGCATCCTGTCGGTCAGCTGATCCCCATAAAAATTTTCGCGGGCGGCCCGGCCGCCGCAGCAGGAGTACTACACCATGATGCGTTCACTGTGGATTGCCAAGACGGGCCTGGAAGGTCAACAGACCTCGATGGACGTCATTTCCAACAACCTGGCCAACGTCTCGACCAACGGCTTCAAGCGCGGCCGTGCCGTGTTCCAGGACCTGATGTACCAGACCCTGCGCCAGCCGGGTGCCCAGGTGGGCGATGCCACGCAGCTGCCCTCGGGCCTGCAGCTGGGCACGGGCGCGCGCGTGGCCGCGACCGAACGCATCCACACCACCGGCGGCCTGAACAACACCGGCGGCGAACTGGACGTGGCGATCAACGGCCGCGGCTTCCTGCAAGTGGAACTGCCTGACGGCACCCAGGCCTACACCCGCGACGGCGCGCTGCAACGCGACCAGAACGGCCAGCTGACCACGGTCAGCGGCTACGTGATCCAGCCGCCGATGAACGTGCCGGACAACGCCTTGTCGATCTCGATCGGCAAGGACGGCATCGTGTCGGTGACCCAGCCGGGCGCTGCCGGCGTGAACGTGCAGATCGGCCAATTGCAGATCGCCACGTTCATCAACCCGACCGGCCTGCAAAGCGTGGGCGAGAACCTGTACCTGGAAACCGACGCCTCGGGCCCGGCCAACCTGCTGCAGCCCGGCGTGGACGGCGCCGGCACGTTCATGCAGAACTACGTGGAAACGTCCAACGTGAACGTCGCTGAAGAGCTGGTCAACATGATCACCACCCAGCGCGCCTACGAAATGAACAGCAAGGCCGTCAAGACCTCGGACGAAATGCTGGCCCGCCTGACCCAACTGTGATGCCCATGTCTGTCCTGCGCCTGGTTTCGAGTGCGGCCCTGGCTTTGCTGGTGGCCGGTTGTGCCATGATTCCGCCCGAACCCATCGTGACCGGGCCGACGACGGCGGCGCCGCCGCCGCCGCCGATGCCCATGGCGCAGCCCACGGGCTCGATCTACCAGCCCACGACGTACGGCAACTATCCGTTGTTCGAGGATCGCCGGCCGCGCAACGTCGGCGATATCGTCACCATCGTGCTCAACGAGAAGACGAATGCCTCCAAGAACGTGGCCACCAACACCAACCGCAGCGGCAACGCCAGCCTGGGCATCGCCGCCGCGCCGTCCTTCATGGACAGCTGGGCCAACGCCAACCTGAACCTGGATGCCAAGGGCGGCAACGTATCCCAGGGCAAGGGCGACAGCACGGCCAACAATGCGTTCACCGGCACCATCACCACCACCGTGGTGGGCGTGATGTCCAACGGCAACCTGCAAGTGGCCGGCGAAAAGCAGATCGCCATCAACCGGGGCAGCGAGTACGTGCGCTTCTCGGGCGTGGTCGACCCGCGTTCGATCACCGGAACGAACACCGTGTCGTCCACCCAGGTGGCCGATGCCCGCATCGAATATCGCAGCAAGGGCGTCATGGACGAAGTCCAGACCATGGGCTGGCTGCAACGCTTCTTCCTGATCGCTTCGCCGTTCTGACCATGAAACAACCCACTCCGATTTCCGCCGTGCTGTCCCTGCTGGCCCGCCTGTGCGTGGCGGCCGGCCTGTTGGCCGGCGCTTCGGCGGCGCACGCCGAGCGGCTCAAGGACCTGGCGTCGATCCAGGGTGTGCGCGGCAACCAGCTGATCGGCTATGGCCTGGTGGTGGGGTTGGACGGCAGCGGCGACCAGGTGCGCCAGACGCCGTTCACGCAGCAGAGCCTGACCAACATGCTGTCGCAGCTGGGCATCACCGTGCCCGCCGGCAGCAATATGCAGTTGAAGAACGTGGCGGCCGTGATGGTCACCACCACCTTGCCGGCGTTTGCCCGGCCCGGCCAGACGCTGGATGTGGTGGTGTCGTCCATGGGTAACGCCAAGAGCCTGCGCGGCGGCACCTTGCTGATGACTCCGCTCAAGGGCGCCGACAGCCAGGTCTACGCCATCGCCCAGGGCAACATACTGGTCGGCGGCGCGGGCGCGTCGGCCGGCGGTTCCAGCGTGCAGATCAACCAGCTCAACGGCGGCCGCATCAGCGCGGGCGCCATCGTCGAGCGCGGCGTGCCGACCACCTTCGCCCGTGACGGCTACATCTACCTGGAAATGAACAACACCGACTTCGGCACCGCCCAGAACGTGGTGGCGGCGCTGAACCGCAAGTTCGGCCAGGGCACGGCCACGGCGCTGGACGGTCGTGTGGTGCAGGTGCGCAGCCCGATGGAACAGGCCTCGCAGGCCCGCTTCCTGTCCCAGATCGAAGACCTGCAGGTGACGCGCGCGCCGACGGTGGCCAAGGTCATCATCAACGCCCGCACCGGTTCGGTCGTCATGAACCGCACGGTCATGATCGAAGAGGCCGCCGTGGCCCACGGCAACCTGTCGGTCATCATCAACCGCCAGAACCAGGTGTCGCAACCGGACACGCCCTTCACGGAAGGGCAGACGGTGGTGGTGCCGAACACCCAGATCGAAGTGCGCCAGGACAACGGTTCGCTGCAACGCGTGACCACCAGCGCCAATCTGGCTGACGTGGTCAAGGGCCTGAACGCCCTGGGCGCCACGCCGCAAGACCTGCTGGCCATTCTGCAGGCCATGAAGAGCGCCGGGGCGCTGCGCGCCGAACTCGAGATCATCTGACCGCCATGGCCTACACCAACGACGCCGCGCGCGTGGGCAGCCGCCAGGACTCCGTGTTCGACATGGGGCGCCTGTCGGACCTGAAGCGCGATGTGACCCGCGACCCCGACGGCCCCGGCACCGACCAGCAAAAGCAGGTCGCCAAGCAGTTCGAGGCCCTGTTCCTGCAGATGATGCTCAAGCGCATGCGCGAGGCCACGCCCAAAGAGGGCCTGTTCGACTCGCAGCAGACGCAGATGCTGCAATCCATGGCTGACGAGCAACTGGCGCTGCACCTGGCCACGCCGGGCATCGGCCTGTCGAAGTCGATCCTGGCGCAGATGCAGCAGGGCAAGCCGGGCGACCTGTCCGCCGACGCGGTCAAGAACCTGGGGCAGGGCGCCGATTTCGATTTCCGCACCGGCAGCTCGCGCGAGGTGTCCGCGCTGATGGACGTGATGCGCAACAACCGCGCCAGCGACCGGGCCCTGGCCGCAGCCGAGGGCGCGCCCGAACATGTCATCAACTTCGTCTCGAAGATGTCGCGCGCGGCCAACCTGGCCTCGCAGCAAAGCGGCGTGCCGGCCCGGCTCATCATGGGCCAGGCCGCGCTGGAGTCCGGTTGGGGCCAGCGCGAGATCAAGCATCCGGACGGCAGCACCAGCTACAACCTGTTCGGCATCAAGGCCGGCGCCAGCTGGAAGGGCAAGGTCGTCAATGTGCTGACCACCGAATATGAAGACGGTGTCGCGAAAAAGGTGACGCAACCCTTCCGGGCCTACGCGTCGTACGAAGAATCCTTTGCGGACTATGCCCGCCTGATCGGTAACAGCCCGCGCTACGAAAGCGTGACCCAGGCGCGCAACGAGATCGAGGCCGCGCGCCGCATCCAGGCCGCCGGCTATGCCACCGACCCGCAGTACGCACAGAAATTGATCGGTGTCATGGGCCAACTGCGAGGCGCCGCCGCCAAGGTCGATATTTCGCGCCAGATGTTGGAAGGACTCTAAATTTGGACCATCTGCTGCCGTTAAGCAGGTATCCAGACATATCAGTTGCGGTTACATACGGGGCATTGTCAGCATGAATCTGTATAAATTGGCATTGGGCGGGCTGAACGCGTCCCAGGCAGGCCTGGCCACCACCAGCCACAATATCAACAATGCCACCACGGTCGGTTACAACCGTCAGCGCGTCATGATCTCGACCGCCGGCGCCCAGGCCACCAGCAACGGCTACATCGGCCGCGGCGTGCAGGTGGACACCGTTGTGCGCAGCTACGACAGCTTCCTGTACAAGCAGCTGGTCGGCGCGCAAGGCAGCGGTGCCCAGTTGCAGGCCCAGTTCGACCAGGTCTCGCAGGTCAACAACCTGTTCGCCGACCGCACCGTGGGCATTGCCCCGGGCCTGTCCAATTTCTTCACCAGCATGAACACCGTGGCCAGCAAGCCGGCCGACCCCGCGGCCCGCCAGGACTTGCTGGGCAAGGCCAACAGCATGGCCACCCAGATCCGTTCGGCCTACCAGGAAATGCAGAACCAGCGCCTGGGCCTGAACACGCAGATCTCCACGACGGTGGACCAGGTCAACAGCTACCTGACTCGCATCGACGACCTGAACACCCAGATTTCGACCGCTCGCGCCAAGGCCGGCGGCAATCCGCCCAACGACCTGATGGACCAGCGCGACCAGGCCGTGTCGGAGCTGAACCAGCTGATCGGCGTGACCACCTACGAGCAGGGCGACAAGATCAACATTTCGCTCGCCTCGGGCGGGCAGGCGCTGCTGTCGGGCCAGACCATCTACCCGCTGCAAGCGGTGTCTTCGTCCAAGGACGTGAGCCGCACCGTCATCGCCTACACGCTGCCGGCCGGTTCGGGCGGCAAGACCGTGTCGGTGGAATTGAACGATGCGGAGGTCACCGGCGGCAAGCTGGGTGGTCTGTTGCAGTTCCGCGCGACCTCGCTGGACGTGATGCAGGCGCAGCTGGGCCAGATGGCCGTAGGCCTGGCGTTGTCGTTCAACGACCAGCACAAGCAGGGCCTGGACACCGCCGGCAACCCCGGCACCGACTTCTTCAGCGTCGGCAAGCCCCAGGGCGTGCCGAACGCCAATAACAAGAGCGGTGCGCAGATCAGCGGCACGTTCACCAACGTGAACAACATCAACGCCAAAGACTACGAGATCGCGTTTGACGGCACCAACTACATGGTGACGCGCCTGCCGGAAGGCACCCAGGTGTACAACGGCCCGGCCAACGGCACCCCGCCGACCGCGACCCTGAACCTGGACGCCGAAATGGGCGTCACCCTGACGATCGATGCACCCCCCCAGGCTGGCGACAAGTGGTCGCTGTCGCCTACCCGCGACGCTGCCCGCGATATCAACGTGCTGATCACCGATCCGAACAAAATCGCCGCGGCCGACGCCACCGGCGGCGACGCCAACGGCAAGAACGCCCTGAAGCTGGCGCAGCTGCAGACGGCCAAGGTGCTGGGCCACGGCACGATGAGCATCAACGAGATGTTCTCGCAGGTGGTCAACACTGTCGGTGTGCAGACGCAGCAGATCAAGTCGGCGGCCACCGCCCAGGCCAACCTCATCACGCAGAAGCTGGAAGCGCAGCAAGCCGTGTCGGGCGTGAACCTGAATGAAGAATACGTAAGCCTGTCGCTCTACCAGGAGCAATACCAGGCAAGCGCTCGCATCATCGACGTAGCAAGCACGTTGTTCGACACGCTGCTGGGTTTGCGCGGCTGATCGGGCCGTTGAATCGTGACCAATAAAGATAAATTCGGAGCTTCCCCATGCGCCTGAGCACCTCCATGATGTATTCGAACGGCCTGAAGGGCGTTCTTTCTCAGGAATCCGACATGAACCGCCTGGTCGAGCAGGTGGGCAGCGGCAAGAAGTTCCTGACCCCCGCCGACGACCCGCTGTCGGCGTCGCTGGCGATCAACGTCGCACAGACGCAGAGCATGAACTCGACGTACTCGCTGAACCGCGGTACGGCCAAGACCAATCTGGGCCAGGAAAACAACATCCTGGATTCGATCACGACGGCGCTGGCCGACGTGCGTACCCGCGTCGTGCAGGCCGGTAACGGCACCTTCGCCGACAGCGATCGCCAGGCCCTGTCCACGGCCCTCAAGAGCGCCCGCGACGCGCTGCTGGGTCTGGCCAACAGCACCGACGGCAACGGCCAATACCTGTTCTCCGGCTACCAGGGCGGCGTGATTCCGTACGCCCAGGACGCCAACGGCAAGATCGTCTACAGCGGCGCCACCGGCGAGCGCACCGTGCAGGTCGACCAGTCGCGCCAGATGTCGACCAGCGACCTCGGCAGCGACATCTTCAATCGCGCCAATCCGGGCTCGCAGGCTTATGTCAGCACCGCCGCGTCGGCCAACAAGGGCACCGCGCAGTTCAGCACGGTGTCGGTGACGCCGGGCAGCCCCAACATCGGCAAGAATTTCAGCCTGCAATTTGAATCGGACCCCGCGACGGGCAACATGGGCTATCGGGTCATCACGACCTCGCCCAACGCCAATCCGCCAGTGCCGCCCGTCATCAACCCGGCGCCGCCGGCTGTGCCGACCCCCTACAAGCCGGATTCGTCGATCGATTTCGGCGGCGTGGCAGTGACGGTCAAGGGCACGCCGCAGAACGGCGACGTGATCGACGTCGAGAGCATGCAGTCCGCCAACGTCGACATGTTCAACACGCTGGACAGCCTGATCAAGACGCTGGATTCGCCGATTGCCGGCGACGCCGTGGCCCTGGCCAAGCTGACCAATGAACTGGCCACGGCCAACAAGAAGCTGTCCAACACCTACGACAACGTGCAGACGGTCGCGGCTTCGGTCGGCGCCCGCATGAATGAACTGGAAGCGCTGGACGGCACGGGTGTCCAGAAGGGCTTGTCGTATTCCAAGTCCTTGTCGGACCTGGAAGACCTGGATTACTACTCGGGCGCCAGCCAGCTGGCGCTGCGCCAGGTGGCGCTGCAGGCCGCATCGGCGGCGTTCATGACGATCCAGGGTTCCAGTCTGTTCAGCCGCAAGTAATGCGGTGAGTCCATAGGCCGCGCCCGGAAGGCGCGGCAAGTTGCGCCCTTACGGACGCTTCCGGTGCCGAACCGGAGCGTCCGTGTGTGCGTGCAGGGTAGGAAATTTGTCGTTTCACGCTGCATAACGCTCGGATATTTCATGCTTGTCAATTTGAAAGTTCGCACCTGCATAGTTCTGGTGCTGTTGCTCTTCACGGGCGCCATGTTCGTCTCCAACGGCGTGGCGTGGTTGGGGTTGAATTCCAGCAATGACAAGCTGGAACAGATCAACCGCGCGTATTCGGACCAGGCAGTGCCCCTGAACCGGGCCTACACCGTGTTCCTGCGCGCCCGCCTGCTGCTGTCGACGTCGCTGATGGACATGCAGCAGGGCAAGACCGAGCAGGCCACCCAGCAGGCCCAGCGCTCGGATGGCCTGATGCAGGATGCGTTCAAGATGATGGACGCCTTTCGCAAGACGCCGCAACTGCCCGGCACCGAGCCGTTGCTGCAGGCCGTGGATGCCGCGCTCAAGGAATACGAAAGCGTGCTCAAGCGCCAGTCGGCCGCACTGGCCGGCATGGCCATCCAGGACTACCTGAACCTGAACGACTCGGCCAGCAGCGTCAACACCAAATTCCGCGAAGCGGTTGATGCCTACCTGGGTTTCATCGACAAGCGCACCGATGAACTGGCGGCGCAGGCCGAGGTCGACCACAACATTTCGCGCATGGTCACGATTGCCTTGTTGGCGATTGCATTGTTGTTGGCGGCCGGATGCTGGATTTTCATCAGTCGTACGGTGCTGCGCCCGCTGCACGAGGCCAGCGACCATTTCGAAAAGATTTCGGGCGGCGACTTCACGGGCCGGATCGAGGTGCGCAGCACCAACGAGATCGGCCAGCTGTTCGCGGCGATCAAGCGCATGCAGGAAAGCCTGACCCGCACCGTGGCTTCGGTGCGCCGCGGCGTGGACGAGATCAACGTCGGTTCGCGCGAAATCTCCGCGGGCAACACCGACCTGTCCAGCCGCACCGAGCAGCAGGCGGCCTCGCTGGAAGAAACCGCGGCGTCGATGGAGCAGTTGGCCTCGACCGTGAAGCAGAACGCCGACAACGCGCGCCAGGCCAATCAACTGGCGGCCAGTGCATCGGACGTGGCCGAGCGCGGCGGTTCCGCCGTGGCCGAAGTGGTCAACACGATGCAAGGCATTTCGGCCAGCTCGCGCAAGATCTCGGAAATCGTGTCGGTCATCGATGGCATTGCGTTCCAGACCAACATCCTGGCGCTGAACGCGGCGGTGGAAGCCGCGCGTGCCGGCGAGCAGGGCAAGGGCTTTGCGGTGGTGGCGGGCGAAGTGCGCTCGCTGGCCCAGCGCAGCGCGCAGGCGGCCAAGGAAATCAAGGGCCTGATCGAGGATTCGGTCAGCAAGGTCGGTGCCGGTTCGCAGCAGGTGGAGCGCGCCGGGGCCACGATGCAGGAAATCGTGTCGTCCGTGAAGCGCGTGACCGACATCATGGGCGAGATCTCGGCGGCATCGGAAGAACAATCCAGCGGCATCGACCAGGTGAACCGCGCGGTCTCGCAGATGGACGAAGTGACGCAGCAGAACGCGGCGCTGGTGGAAGAAGCGGCGGCCGCGGCCGGCTCGCTGCAGGAACAGGCCCAGCGCCTGGCCGAAGCCGTGGCCGTGTTCAAGATCAACGCCGGTGCGGTCATCGACGTGCCGGCTCGCCCCTTGGCGGCCCCGGCGCGCGGCACCCCGCCGCGCGTTGCCGCGGCCTCGACGCCGGAAGCCGTGTCCCAGCCCGCGCCCGAAGCGGCTGCGAAGCCGGCGGCCGAGCCCGCGCCGGCGCCTGTCAAGCCTGCCGCCGCGACCGCGCCGCGCCTGGCGCAGCCGGCCCGCGCCAAGCCGACGGCCAATAGCGGCGCCACCGCCGCCCGTCCGCTGCGCCGCCCGGTCGTCAAGACCACCGACGCCACCGATGCCAAGCCGATCAAGCCTTCGCCCGCGGCGTCCCGCCGTGCGCCGCCCGCGGACGATGACTGGGAGTCCTTCTGACGGTAAGGCTGTCGGTGTCTTGAACAGGTAGCAGAGAACACACCCTTTTACGTTGGGGCGGCTCGTGAAGCGCCGCCCGGACGACCACCGGAACTATCGGAACATGTTTAGCAATCTGAAGGTGCGCACGGGCTTGATGCTTGCCCAATTGGCTGTGGCCGTGGCCGCGCTGGTTGCCATTGCGCTGGGCTGGAGCAACATGCGGTCCAACGCCGAGGCGATCAACGCCTTGGACAGCCTGAGCGTGCAGCAGAGCAATCTGATCAAGGACGCCTATGTGCAGATGCTGCGCGCGACCATCCGCGCCGACCTCGCCGCGGCGCAACGCGCGGCGGGCGACAAGGCCGGTGCGGCGGAAAACACCCGTACCGTGCAGCAGCTGATGACCGATGCCAGAAAGAAGCTGGAGAGCTTCAAGGCCATTCCGAAGATCACCGAGATCGGTCGCACCGCCGAAGGGCAATTGCTGTCCTCGTTCAATGGCTTTGCCGACGGCCTGCAGGCCATGCTGGCCGCACTGGATCGGGGCGACAATGCTGAATACCTGAGCCTGAAGAACACCAGGACGGCAGCCGCCAGCGGGGCATTTTCCAAGCAACTGAACGAGTTCGCGGCCACCATCACCACCTACAGCGAAGAGCAGGTGGCGGCGTCGCGTGCGCAGGCGACGGTGATGACGTATGTCTACATCGCCCTGGCGGTGGTGATCCTGCTGGTGTCGCTGGGCGCCTTCCTGTTCATGAACCGGGTGGTGCTGCGGCCGCTGCGCCAGGTGAGCGACAGCTTTGACCGCATCGCCGGCGGCGACCTGACCACGCGTGTGGAAGTCAATTCCACCAATGAGATCGGTGTGCTGATGGCCGCCGTCAAGCGCATGCAGGAAAGCCTGACCCGCACCGTGTCGGCCGTGCGCCGCGGCGTGGACGAGATCAACGTCGGTTCGCGCGAAATCTCCGCGGGCAACACCGACCTGTCCAGCCGTACGGAAGAGCAGGCGGCCTCGCTGGAAGAAACGGCGGCGTCGATGGAGCAGTTGGCCTCGACCGTGAAGCAGAACGCCGACAACGCGCGCCAGGCCAATCAGCTGGCGGCCAGCGCGTCGGACGTGGCCGAGCGCGGCGGTTCCGCCGTGGCCGAAGTGGTCAACACGATGCAAGGCATTTCGGCCAGCTCGCGCAAGATCTCGGAAATCGTCTCGGTCATCGATGGCATTGCGTTCCAGACCAACATCCTGGCGCTGAACGCGGCGGTGGAAGCCGCGCGTGCCGGCGAGCAGGGCAAGGGCTTTGCGGTGGTGGCGGGCGAAGTGCGCTCGCTGGCCCAGCGCAGCGCGCAGGCGGCCAAGGAAATCAAGGGCCTGATCGAGGATTCGGTCAGCAAGGTCGGCGCCGGTTCGCAGCAGGTGGAGCGCGCCGGGGCCACGATGCAGGAAATCGTGTCGTCCGTGAAGCGCGTGACCGACATCATGGGCGAGATCTCGGCGGCATCGGAAGAGCAATCCAGCGGCATCGACCAGGTGAACCGCGCGGTCTCGCAGATGGACGAAGTGACGCAGCAGAACGCGGCGCTGGTGGAAGAAGCCGCAGCCGCGGCCGGCTCGTTGCAGGAACAGGCCCAGCGCCTGTCCGAAGCCGTGGCCGTCTTCAAGATCAATGCCGGCGAAGTGATCGAAGTGCCGGCGCAGCAACTGGGCGGCTATCAGGCGCCCACGCTGACGCAGGATTGATCCGCGGCGGCCCGGCAGGGCCGCTGACCGGTCCCCATTCGCCCCGGCGCCCGATCGCGGCCGCCGGGGCGAAAGCTATTGGCCGTTAAGTTTTCGAAAATATTGACGTTAATGACAATAACGCCTGAAACCTGGCCGGTGAACAGGTTGTGGCTTATATGTGGTGTAACCGGAGACAAGCTGTGCGCGTGAACCTTCCAGTCAACAATGTGGAAACCAAGCTGCGTGAGGATCAGTACCTGATCTCGCGCACCGATACCAAGGGCCGCATCGTTTACGCGAATCCGGCTTTTGTCGAGGTCAGCGGATTCACCCGCGAAGAATTGATCGGCAAGGCCCACAACATCGTGCGCCATCCGGACATGCCGCCCGAGGCCTATGAAGACCTGTGGCAGACACTGGAGGCCGGCGAGTCGTGGCTGGGCCTGGTCAAGAACCGCCGCAAGGATGGGGGCTACTACTGGGTGCTGGCCAACGCCACGCCCATCGTCGAGAACGGCGAGGTCGTGGCGTATTCGTCGGTGCGCGTGCGCCCCAGCGAAGACCAGATCGAAATGGCCGAGGAACTGTATGCCCGCATCCGCGAAGGCCGTGCCCGCGGCGTGCGTATCGTGCGCGGCCGCCCGGTGCGGGCGGGCTGGCGCCGCAGCCTGGACCTGCTGGCCTTTCCGTTCAAGCGCAGCGTGCGCAGCCGCATGTTCCGCCATGCGCTGCTGTCCTCGGGCATCGTGGTGGCGGCGGGCGCCTACGGCCTGCGCGCCAACTGGGACACACTGGACGCGACCGGCGTCGGCCTGGCCTGCGGCTTGATCGCGCTGGGCGTGGCCGGGATCTTCGCGTTGGGCTGGAGCCTGTCGCGTTCGCTGCTGGATCCCCTGGTGGATGCGGCCAACATGGCCCGCCAGGTGGCTGCGGGCAACCTGACTACGCAGATCGTCGCGGATTCCGACGACGAGATCGGCAGCCTGAAGTTCTCGTTGGAAGTCATGCGCAAGAGCCTGGTCGGCATCGCCCAGGACGTGTACCGCGGCATCGAAGGCACCACCCAGGCGGCCGTGCATATCGCCCGTGGCAACCAGGAACTGGCCGGCCGCACCGAAGGCCAGGCGGCATCGCTGCAGCAGACCGCGGCCAGCATGGAGCAACTGACGTCGACCGTGCGCCAGAACGCGGACAATGCGCGCCAGGCCAACCAGTTGGCCGCCAGCAGCATGGACGTGGCGCGGCGGGGCGGCGTGGCGGTGGGGCAGGTGGTCAACACCATGCACGGCATTTCCGACAGCTCGCGCAAGATCGTCGACATCGTCAGCATCATCGAGGGCATCGCCTTCCAGACCAACATCCTGGCGCTGAACGCGGCCGTGGAAGCGGCCCGGGCCGGCGAGTCCGGCAAGGGCTTTGCGGTGGTGGCGGGCGAAGTGCGCAGCCTGGCGCAAAAGAGCGCGCAAGCGGCCAAGGAGATCAAGGGCCTGATCGAGGATTCGGTCGACCGCGTCACCGAAGGCTCGGCCCAGGCCGAACAGGCCGGCGCCACCATGGAAGAGATCGTGGCCGCCGTGCACCGCGTGACCGACATCATCGGCGAGATCTCGCAGGCCTCGCAGGAGCAGTCCAGCGGCATCGAGCAGGTGGACACCGCAGTGTCGCAGATGGATGTAATGACGGTGCAGAACACGGCCCTGGTGCAGGAACTGGGCGGCGCCGTGCTGCAACTGGGCAACCAGTCGGGCGCGCTGCGCGAGACGATCCGGGTGTTCCGCCTGACCGGCCAGCAGTAGCAGCGCGCGGCTCGCCCAGAACAAAGCCGGCCCGGTGGGGCCGGCTTTTTCACGCCGAAACAAGGACGGCCTACCGTCCCGCCAACGCGTCGGTCACCCGACTCATCGTCGACAGGCCGGATTCGAACAGCGCCTCCAGGAACGGCCCCGAGTTGGGCAACACCACGGTCAGCAGCACCACACCCACGATCAGGCTGACCGGAAAGCCCACCGAGAACACCGACAGCTGCGGCGCGGCGCGATTCAGGATGCCCATGGCCAGGTTGATCGTCAGCAGTGCGCAGATCAGCGGCAGCGCCAGCAGCAGGCCGGAAACGAACACGGTCTTGCCCCATTCGACCACGACACCCCAGCCGTTCTGGTGCAGCTGGATGGCCGCCACCGGCAGCGTGTCGAACGAACGCACCAGCGCGGCCAGCACCAGCAGGTGGCCGTCCAGCGCCAGGAAGGTCAGCATCGCCACGATATTGAACAGGCGCGACAGCACGGCGGTGTTGGCGCCGGTACTGGGGTCGAAGAACGAAGCGAACGACAGGCCCATCTGCAAGCCGACGAATTCGCCCGCGGTCTGCGCGGCGGCGAACACCAGGCGCATCGAAAAACCCATGGCGATGCCGATCAGCACCTGCTGCATCACCATCCACAGGCCGGCGAACGAGCCCGGGGCAATGGGCGGCGCGGGGTCCAGGGCCGGGCTGATGGCCACGGCCAGCACGAACGCCAGGCCGACCTTGACCTTGACCGGCACGGTGGATTCGGAAAAGAGGGGCGCGGTGCCGATCAGCGCCAGGATGCGCACGAACGGCCAGAGGAACTGGCCGATCCAGCCGTTGAGCTGTTCGATCGTGAAGGCAAACATGTGGACGCGTCCCCGGGGCCGGCGGCGCGTGCCGCTACGACACCAGGCCGGGAATCTGGCCGATGAGCTGGCGGATGTAGTCGACCATGATGCCGATCAGCCAGGGGCCCAGCAGTACCAGCACGCCGCACATGGCCAGCAGCTTCGGAATGAACGACAGCGTCATTTCGTTGATCTGGGTGGCGGCCTGGAAGATGCTGATCACCAGGCCCACGATCAGCGTGATGACCAGCAGCGGACCCGCCATCGCCAGCGCGACTTTCATCGCCTGGTAGGTCATGGTCATGACGGTTTCAGCGGTCATGGCGATTCCCCGGCTATTGGTAGAAGCTCTGGGCCAGCGAGCCCATGAGCAGGTTCCAGCCGTCGGCCAGCACGAACAGCATCAGCTTGAACGGCAGCGCCACGGTCACGGGCGGCACCATCATCATGCCCAGCGCCATCAGCACGCTGGCGACCACCAGGTCGATGATGAGGAACGGAATGAAGATGGTGAAGCCGATCTGGAACGCCGTCTTCAGTTCGCTGGTGATGAACGCTGGCACCAGGATGCGCAGCGGCACCTGCGACGGATCGTCCAGCGCCGGCTGCTTGGCCAGGTTGGCGAACAGCGACAGGTCGTTCTCGCGGGTCTGGTGCAGCATGAAGGTGCGCAGCGGGCCGGCGGCGCGCTCGACCGCGGTCTCGAACTGGATCGACCCTTCGGACAGCGGCTTGTAGGCGTCGGCGTAGATCTTGTCGAACACCGGCGACATCGTATAGAAGGTCAGGAACAGCGCCAGGCCGATCAGCACGTGGTTGGGCGGCGACATGGCGGTGCCCATCGCGCTGCGCAGCAAACCCAGCACGATGATGATGCGGGTAAAGCCCGTCATCATCAGCAACGCCGCCGGCAGGAACGACAGCGACGTCATCAGCAGCAGCGTCTGCATGCTGAGCGAGTAGGTTTCGGACCCGTTCGGGCCCGGCGTCGCGGTCAGCGCCGGCAGCGTGGCCTGGGCGACGACGCCGGCCGGAAACATCGCCAGGCCCAGCACCGCGGCGGCGCCCAGCATGGGCACGAGGTTGCGGCGGGCGCGGGGTAGGGTGCTTGTCGGCAAGCTCATGATCTGGGGAATACGGGCACCGTCTAGCGGCGCTTGAGCGCCTGGCCCAGCTTGGCCGCGAAGGCGGCGGCGGGCAGCGGCGCGCCCTGCGGCAGTTCGCCGGCGGGCAGGGTATGCAGGGGGGTGATCTGGCCGGGGCTTACGCCCACGACCAGCCAGGTGTTCTCGATTTCGACCACGACGATGCTCTGCCGCGCGCCGACCGGCATGCTGGCGACCTGCTTGAGCAGGTTGCCGCCGCCGCGCTGCGTGAGGCCGGCGCGGCGCGCCATCCAGGCCGCGGCCAGGATGGCGGCCAGCACCAGCACCAGGCCGATGATGACGCGCAGCAGGGCGGAATCGTTCATGGCGGACAACGCGTCAACGCCGGTTGTTCAGGCGGTTGATGCGTTCGGACGGGGTGATGATGTCGGTCAGGCGGATGCCGTACTTGTCTTCCACCACCACCACTTCGCCCTGGGCGATCAGGTAGCCGTTGACGAAGATGTCCATCGGCTCGCCGGCCAGGCCGTCCAGTTCGACCACCGAACCCTGGCCCAGCTGCAGCAGGTTCTTGATGGTCAGGCGGGTGCGGCCCAGTTCGACCGTCAGCTGGACGGGCACGTCCATGATCAGGTCGATGTCGGTACCGGTGCCGGCAGCGCTGCCGGCCAGGGGCTTGAACACCGATTGCGCCGCCGATTGCGCGGGGGCTGCGGCCGGTGCCGCGGGCGCGGGTGCGGGCGCAGCCGGCGCGGCAGCCGCGGGCGGCGTGGCGGCGGTCTGTTCGGCCATGGCCGCGGCCCAGTCGTCCTGGGGCTTCAGGCCATCCGCCTGGGTGGGCGGATTGGCGCGGGATTGTTCGGCGAGCGCGTCGGCCCAGTCGTCGGCCGGGGACGAGCCAGTGCCGGGCTCGTTCTTGTCAGTCATGGTCGGGGGCCTCGTTTGATTCGGTATCGTAGGTAAACATGTTTTGCACGCGCAGGGCGTACTGGCCGTTGAAGACGCCGTAGCCGCATTCCATCAGCGGTACGCCGTCGACGTTGGCGATGACGGTTTCCGGTACATCCACGGGCAGGATGTCGCCGACTTTCAGGCGCATCAGTTCGCGGATGTTGGACGGGATGCGCGCGAATTCGGCAACCACGTCGATATCGGCGCTGCGCACCTGGCGCGACAACTGCTGCGACCAGCGCTGGTCCACTTCTTCCAGCGTGGTTTCCTGCAGCGGCCGCGTGAGCAGGTCACGCACCGGCTCGATCATGGAATAGGGCAGGCAGATGTTCAGGTCGCCGCCGGTCGCGCCGAATTCGATATGGAACGAGGTGACGACCACCACTTCATTGTTGCCGGTGATGCTGGCGAACTTGGTGTGCATCTCCGAGCGGACATAGTCGAACTCGATCGGATAGACGGGGTCCCAGGACTTGCCGTAGCTTTCCAGGGTCAGGTTGAGCAGGCGCCGGATGATGCGCTGCTCGGTGGTGGTGAAATCACGGCCTTCGACGCGCGTGTGGTAGCGGCCATCGCCGCCGAACAGGCTGTCGATGACCAGGAACACCAGGTTCGGGTCGTACGTGAACAGGGCGGTGCCGCGCAGCGGCTTCATCTGCACCATGTTCAGGTTGCTCGGCACGGGCAGGTTGCGCTCGAAGTCCGCGTACTTCTGGATCTTGATCGAACCGACGGTGATGTCCGCGCTGCGGCGCATGAAGTTCAACAGCACGCTGCGCATCTGGCGCGCGAAACGCTCGTTGATGAGCTCCAGCGTCTGCATGCGCCGGCGCACCACGCGGTCGGGCGAGCTCAGGTCATAGGCGCGGGCGCCGTCGTTGGGACCCGCGGATTCCTTTTTGCTGTCGCTCTCGCCCGTGACGCCGGCCAGCAGCGCGTCGACTTCGTCCTGCGAAAGAAACGCCTCGTAGGCCATGCTTATTGCACCACGAACGCCGTGAACAGTACGTCGGTGACATACTGGCCGTCCGGCAGGGGCGAGAACGGACGGTTGACGGCTTGCTTGATGGCGTTGGCCATGTCGGTCTTGCCTTGTTGGGTCTGCACGCCGGTGGGCGATTGCGACGACAGCACCATCAGGATGCGGCTGCGCACTTCAGGCATGTACTTTTCCAGGCGCACGCGGGTCTGCTCGTCGCTGACGCGCAGCGTCAGGCCGACGTGCATGATGCGTTCGGTGTCGGCGTTCTGCAGCGTCACCGTGAAGGCTTCGATCGGCACGAAAATCGGCGCGGGCACGGCGGCCGGCGTGGCCGGCGGGGCCACGAACGTGGTCGGCGTGGCTTGCGGGCCCGCGGCGCCGGGCTGGCCCGGTTGGCCGGCGGGCGTCTGGCCCACGCCCAGTTGCACCGGCGCGCCGCCTTGCGGCTGCATGCGCTGGGTGATGAACCAGGTCGCGCCCGCGCTGGCGGCGGCCACCAGCAGCAGCACCAGGATCATGATCAACGGGCGAAGAATGCGGCCGATGCCGCCAGAGCGTGTCGGAAGCGGGCCGCGCGGCGGCATGGTTGTGGGTTTGGAAGTCGCCATCTCGGTGTCGATGCGTGTTTTGCCGCTGATGAAAACGGATTCTTAGTGGATGAAAGCATTCTGCCCGAAATCACGCCCCGGCTTGGAGGCGAAAAACAGGGCGAAAGCCGCGTATCTCAAGCTATTGCTGCACCGCCCGCAACCGTTGCCGGCTGCGGGCCGCGGGATTGTTACGCGAAGGTGTCGACCAACGCATTGGCGTTGCGCGGCGACGTCACGGCCACCGGCTGGCCATCGATCGCGCCATCGGCCACCGCGGCGCCATTGCCGCCGCCCTGGCGTTGCGAACCGCCGCCATTCTGTTGCGCGAATTCCTGCTGCGCGGCCTGTTCGCCGACGCTGGTCTGGCCCAGCGAGATGCCGGCCTGCGCCAGCGCCTGCTGCAATTGCGGAATCGCGGTTTCGATTGCCTGGCGCACGGACGCGTGGGCCGACACGAACGAGGCGCTGGCCACGCCGTCGGCCAGGTTCAGGCTGACGCGCAAGGGGCCCAGGTCCGGCGGATCCAGGCGCAGTTCGGCAGTCTGGGTGCCTTGGCGCACGTTGTTGCTCATCACCACCATCTGCTGGCCGAGCTCGGTGCCCCAGTGGGTGCCGCCCACGGGCGTGGCCACCTGCATGACGACCGGCACGGTAGGTACGGCCACGCTGGCGGGGTTGGCGATCGGGGCGGGCTGCTGGCGCTGGACGGCGGCGGCCACCGCCTGGGCCAGGTGGTCCTGCGGGCCGGTGGTGTGCTGCGGCACCTGGAATTGTTGCGCGGTGCTGAGCACCGGTTCGTTCGATTCTTCTTCGGTGCGCGCGTGCAGCGGGGCGGCGGGCGCGGCTTCGGCGGCCACGCGCGGGGTGGCGGCGCGCGGCACGGCGGCTTCGGGCGC
>NZ_JCBANA010000093.1:0-24122 GCF_059760725.1 Achromobacter sp. 1014246743 | reverse complement strand
CACCAACCTTGATGATGCCGCGTTCGATACGGCCGGTCACCACCGTGCCGCGACCCGAGATCGAGAACACGTCTTCAACCGGCATCAGGAACGCGCCGTCAACGGCACGCTCAGGCGTCGGGATGTACGTGTCCAGGGCTTGGGCCAGCGACAGGATCGCTTGCTCGCCCAGTTCGCCCTTGTCGCCTTCCAGCGCCAGCTTGGCCGAACCCTTGACGATCGGGGTGTCATCGCCCGGGAAGTCGTACTTGGACAGCAGCTCGCGAACTTCCATTTCCACCAGCTCGAGCAGCTCGGCGTCGTCAACCATGTCAGCCTTGTTCAGGAAGACGATGATGTACGGCACGCCAACCTGGCGGCTCAGCAGAATGTGTTCACGCGTTTGCGGCATCGGACCGTCAGCGGCCGACACGACCAGGATCGCGCCGTCCATCTGGGCCGCGCCCGTGATCATGTTCTTGACGTAGTCGGCGTGGCCCGGGCAGTCAACGTGCGCGTAGTGACGCGATTCCGTTTCGTACTCGACGTGTGCCGTGTTGATCGTGATACCGCGTGCCTTTTCTTCAGGAGCCGCATCGATCTGGTCGTAGCCCTTGGCTTCGCCGCCAAACTTGCTCGACAGAACGGTCGTGATCGCCGCCGTCAACGTCGTTTTGCCGTGGTCAACGTGACCAATCGTACCCACGTTCACGTGCGGCTTGGTACGTTCAAACTTGCCTTTTGCCATGATCTCTATCCTTTAACTTTCAAGGAAACTTGGATTTCTGCCGGGACTGCCCGGATGGACAGCCCCGACAAGGGTTATTTACTTGGCCCGAGCGGCGATGACTTCGTCAGCGACGTTCTTGGGGGCCTCGGAGTAATGCTTGAATTCCATCGTGTACGTGGCACGACCTTGCGTCAGCGAACGCAGGTTCGTGGCGTAACCGAACATCTCGGCCAGGGGAACTTCAGCCTTGATGGTCTTGCCGCCGCCAACCATGTCGTCCATGCCCTGGACCATGCCGCGACGCGAGGACAGATCGCCCATCACGGTACCAGCGTAGTCTTCAGGCGTTTCGACTTCAACGGCCATCATCGGTTCCAGCAGCACGGGGCTGGCCTTGCGCAGACCTTCCTTGAATGCCATGGAGCCGGCCATCTTGAACGCGTTTTCGTTCGAGTCCACATCGTGGTACGAACCGAAGAACAGCGTGACCTTGACGTCGACGATCGGGTAGCCAGCCAGCACGCCCGAAGGCAGCGTTTCCTGGATGCCCTTGTCCACCGCGGGGATGTATTCGCGAGGAACCACACCGCCCTTGATGGCGTCCACGAATTCGTAGCCACCGCCAGGAGCCAACGGCTCGACCTTCAGAACCACGTGACCGTACTGACCACGACCGCCCGACTGCTTGACGAACTTGCCTTCAACTTCGTCGCAGGTCTTGCGGATGGTTTCACGGTAAGCCACCTGGGGCTTGCCGACGTTCGCTTCCACGCCGAATTCGCGCTTCATGCGGTCGACCAGAATTTCCAGGTGCAGCTCGCCCATGCCGGAAATGATGGTTTGGCCGGATTCTTCGTCGCTGCGCACGCGGAACGACGGATCTTCCTGAGCCAGACGCGACAGCGCCAGGCCCATCTTTTCCTGGTCAGCCTTCGACTTGGGTTCGACAGCCTGCGAAATCACGGGCTCCGGGAACACCATGCGTTCGAGCAGGATGTGGGAGTCGATGTCGCACAGCGTTTCGCCGGTGGTCACGTCTTTCAGACCCACCACGGCGGCGATGTCGCCTGCCAACACTTCCTTGATTTCTTCGCGGTTGTTCGCGTGCATCTGCAGAATGCGGCCGATACGTTCCTTCTTGCCCTTGATGGGGTTGTAGACCGTATCGCCCGACTTCAGGACGCCCGAGTAAACGCGCACGAAGGTCAGCTGACCCACGAACGGATCGCTCATCAGCTTGAATGCCAGGGCCGAGAACTTCTCGCCGTCGTCAGCGTTACGCTGCACGGGATTGCCGTCGTCGTCCATGCCGTCGACCGGGGGAATGTCCACGGGCGAAGGCAGGTAGTCGATGACCGCGTCCAGCATGCGCTGCACGCCCTTGTTCTTGAAGGCGGTGCCGCACAGCATCGGCTGGATTTCGCCAGCGATGGTGCGTTGACGGATGGCCAGGTTGATTTCGGCTTCGTCCAAGGAACCCGTTTCCAGGTACTTGTTCATCAGCTCTTCCGACGACTCGGCGGCGGCTTCAACCAGCTTTTCACGCCATTCGTTCGCGGCGCCTTCCAGCTCGGCCGGAATGTCCTTGTAGTCGAACTTGGTGCCTTGGCTGGCTTCGTCCCAGATGATGGCCTTCATCTTGACCAGATCGACCACGCCTTGGAACGTGTCTTCGGCGCCGATGGGGATCACGATGGGCACGGGGTTCGCGCGCAGACGCGTCTTCAGCTGGTCATAGACCTTGAAGAAGTTCGCGCCGGTGCGGTCCATCTTGTTGACGAACGCCAGACGCGGCACGCCGTACTTGTTGGCTTGACGCCACACGGTTTCGGACTGGGGCTGAACACCGCCCACCGCGCAGTAGACCATGCAGGCACCGTCCAGGACGCGCATGGAACGCTCCACCTCGATGGTGAAGTCCACGTGGCCCGGGGTGTCGATGATGTTGATGCGGTGCTCGGGGTAGTTGCCGGCCATGCCACGCCAAAACGCCGTCGTAGCTGCCGACGTAATGGTGATGCCACGCTCTTGCTCTTGCTCCATCCAGTCCATGGTGGCTGCGCCATCATGCACTTCGCCAATCTTGTGATTGACGCCGGTGTAGAACAGGATACGTTCGGTCGTGGTGGTTTTCCCTGCATCGATGTGCGCAGAGATACCAATGTTGCGATAGCGCTCGATCGGGGTTTTGCGGGCCATGGTGGATTAGTCCTTAAATTACCAGCGGAAATGGCTGAAGGCCTTGTTGGCCTCTGCCATCTTGTGCGTGTCTTCGCGCTTCTTCATCGCGGCGCCACGACCTTCGGAGGCGTCGATCAGTTCGCCAGCAAGACGCAGATCCATCGACTTCTCGCCACGCTTCTTGGCGGCTTCACGGAGCCAACGCATAGCCAGGGCCAGGCGGCGCACGGGGCGCACTTCAACCGGCACTTGGTAGTTGGCACCGCCAACGCGGCGGCTCTTCACTTCGACGATCGGCTTGATGTTGTTGATCGCCAGGCTGAAAACTTCGATCGGCTCTTTGCCGGTCTTGGTTTGCACTTGCTCGAGGGCACCGTAGACGATGCGCTCGGCGACGGCCTTCTTGCCGTCCAGCATGACGACGTTCATGAACTTGGCGAGCTCGACGCTGCCGAACTTGGGATCGGGCAGGATCTCGCGCTTGGGTACTTCGCGACGACGGGGCATTGTTGCTTCCTTGTGTCTGTTCAGTTGAACCGTGTTTCATTACACGGCCATGGCCGCCCAATAGGACGACCCCTTACGTGCCGCGCACCTTCCCATACTCCGGACGGCGCGGTTGCACTTCCCTGATGGCGGACAGCCGCCACACGGGGGTACTGCTGACTCGTTATTAAGCCTTCTTCGGGCGCTTGGCGCCGTACTTCGAGCGGGCTTGCTTACGATCCTTGACGCCTTGCAGGTCGAGGGAACCGCGCACGATGTGATAACGCACACCGGGCAAGTCCTTCACACGACCGCCACGCACCAGAACCACCGAGTGCTCTTGCAGGTTGTGGCCTTCACCGCCGATGTACGAAATGACTTCGTAACCGTTGGTCAGACGCACTTTGGCAACCTTACGCAGAGCGGAGTTCGGCTTCTTGGGGGTGGTGGTGTACACGCGAGTGCACACGCCGCGGCGTTGCGGGCAGTTTTCGAGCGCGGGGCTCTTGCTTTTGATGATGCTGACTTCGCGCGGCTTGCGCACGAGTTGGCTAATGGTAGGCATGACCTTTGAAATCCCTTTTACGTACCACTGGTAAGTACTTACGTACTCGTCTCCTCAAGCAAAGCACTTTCGGAGAAGGCAGTTCGCGCAAAACCGCCTCAAACGTTCGTATACGTAAAAGAGCGGGCTTGCCAACAAACCATGACAAACGCACAAACTTGATACCGTCAAATGGCAGCGTGGGTTGACGGGGGCTCGTGACGCACCCCTTTGGCCTTGGGCCGTCAAGCTCAGCGGCGCCATGCACGGGGTGCATGGCAGGCATTGCTTGGAATTGGCCGGACCTGTCTTCCTGGCGCCTTGATACGCCAGTCGGTGGTATCAAACTTTGCGCGCGAATAAAGCAGTAAGCCCTTTAGCATAGCTTAGAACTGGGCGCACTGTCAAAATCTTTTGTAAGCACCGTGCGCAAGCGCGTTGCCGGCAAAAGACGACGTGTTAGGCGCAGGTCGGACCCAGGTCGACAAAAATGGGGCCAAATTATCGCGGCAGAAGGCGATGCCCCTGGGCCATGATGCCGCCCCAGGTTGCCGGCAGGCCGCAATGGCCGCGGCGGACGCGAATGTTGGGCCGGATCGCGGGGAGCCGGTAGTCCGGTGGGCAGTGTACCCCGCGCCAGGCAGCGCGGGCGGTTATTGGTCGGCGAACAGGTAGCCGCTGCCGTAGACCGTGCGGATCGGCAACATTACGCCTGCCAGCTCCGCTTTGCGGCGCAGACGGCTGACGATCACGTCGATGCTGCGCGATCCGCTGGCGCGTGCGCCCCCGCCCTCCACCCGCAGTTCATCGCCGAGTTCGTTGCGTCCGACCGCCCTGCCCGCCACTTCCAGCAGCGACCGCACGATCAGGCGTTCATTGGCCGACAACGAAATGGTGGCGCCCGAAGGCGCAGCCAGCGTCCAGCCCTGGTCGCGCAGCTCCCATTGCCCCGCTACGGGCTCTTCGACGACGGAGTTGTCCTTGCCGGCCGGCAGGCGACGCGCCAGGGCCAGCAGGATGCAGGCCAGCTCGCGAGGGTCCTGCGGCGGCGGCAGGCAGGCATCGGCGCCGCTCTGCAGGCAGCGCAGGCGGGTATCCAGGGATAGATTGCTGCCCATCACCACGATTCCCAGCGAGGAAGACCCGTGCAGGCGGGCAACCAAGGCGTAACCCACCTCGCCCAGCGTTCCCACGTTCAGTACGACGGCGTCATAGGCGCCATTGCTGAGCAGGCCAAACAGTTCCAGGGACGTCGAGCAGCCACGGGCCGAAATCCCGGCTTGAAGCAGTGCGGACACAGCGGTGTTACGTGCAGCCTCGTCCGGCGACATCATCAGTACGCGCAATTGATTCATATGTTCTTTCCATCCCTTCGTCCCCCAGTTCCCGGCCGACCGCGCCGGGTGACTGGACGGTCAGGACAGTTTGGCCCGTTGTTGTGCAACAACTCCAGTCAAGATTCGTTAACTTTGCAATGTTTGACAGTTCTTGGCACAACGTAGCCAAGAGTGACGCCGCGCGAGTTATCATTCCATTACACAAATCCTTTCCCCTCTTGCAGTAGGGCGCCACAGGGCGCGCTTGCGCAGCCAACCTTCGCGAGACCACGTCTGATGAAAATCGCGTCGCTGGAAGACGACCTGGACCAGGCAAGACGCATCCAGCAAGTCCTGACTGCCGCCGGATACACCTGCTCCAGCTATCAACAAAGCCGCGACCTGCTTGCCGCGTTGCGCAACGAGACGTTCGATCTGGTGCTGCTGGACTGGCACCTGCCTGATATCGACGGCGATGATGTGGTGCGCTGGCTGCGTGCCAACATCGGCCCGCGCGTGCCGGTCATCTTCCTGACCAACCGGTCCAGCGAAGACGATCTGGTCGAGGGCTTGCGGGCGGGTGCCGACGACTACATCGTCAAGCCGCTGCGACCGCTCGAATTGCTGGCGCGGGTCGCCGCCCTGCTGCGTCGCAGCCAGATTGCCGAACCCGCCAACGAGGCGTTCGACGTCGCCAACTATCGCATCGAGCCCGCCGCTCGCACGATTTCGCTCAATGGCTCGTCGGTCGCGCTGGCGCCCAAGGAATTCGAACTTGCGCTGCTGTTCTTCCGCAACCTTGGCCGCCTCATGTCGCGCGACGTGTTGGCAGAGTGCGTCTGGAACCGCGAAATCCCCGCGACCTCGCGCACGCTGGACACGCACCTGTCCAATATCCGGCAAAAGCTGCAGCTACGTCCGGAACATGGTGTGCGGCTGAGCTCGTCGTATGCGCTGGGCTACCGGCTGGAATTGATCGGCCCGTCCGAAGACAGTCCGCCCCCCGCGCCGTAGCGCCTGGCGGGTATTACCTGGAGATTTGAAAGTCATGAGCCGCTGCCGCGCGCTTTCTTTGCTTGCCCTGCTTTCCGGCCTGCTGCTCGCCACTTCCTCACATAGCCAACCTGCCGGCGCGTTGGGCGAGAACTTCATCTACCGAGTGCGCCAAGGCGACACGCTGATCAACATCGCATCGACCTACACACGCAACCAGGCCAACTGGAGTCCGTTGCAGACGCTCAACAGCGTCACCACACCGGAACGCCTGCCCATCGGTCTGGAGCTGCGCATTCCGTTGTCGATGATTCCGGAGCGGGCTGCCGATGCGCGAGTCGTGCACGTCAGTGGCCAGGCCAACCTGAACGGGCAGGCGCTCAAGCCTGGCACCAACGTGGCTGAAGGCAGCAAGGTGGTCACTGCACCCAATGGCTTCGTGACGTTGGAACTGGCCGACGGTTCCAAATTGACGCTGCCGGCGGATGGCGCCGTGGAGCTCACGCGCCTGCGCCAATTCGAAGGCACCGACCTGACGGATTCCGTCATCCATGTCGAACGCGGCAGTGTCGAATCCACGGTCGCGCCGTCCGGACAGGGCGTGGGCCGTTTCGAAATCCGCACGCCCGTTGCCGTCACCGGCGTGCGCGGCACGCGATTCCGCGTGCAAAGCAGCAGCCAGGGCGTGCACAGCGAAGTGCTGGAGGGCAGCGTGCGGCTGCAACCGCATGCGCCTGGCGAGGCGCCGGCACGGCCCGTCGCGGTGGCAAAGGGCTTTGGCGCGGCCATCGGCGCGAACGGCCAGGTGTCCGGCGTGCGGCCGCTCCTGGCCGCGCCGCAGCTCGGTGAGCCTGTTCGAGCTGGCGGCGGCGCCTGGACGAGCGCCTTTGCCCCCGTGCCGGGCGCCCAGGGCTATCTGGTGCGCGTGTCACGCGATGCCGATGGCACGCAGCCGGTCTCGTCCAGGCAGTTCGCCAATCCCGATATCCGCTTCAGCGCGCCGGGCCCCGGCACGTTCTACGTGTCGGTGCGCGCCATCGACGAGCTGGGCCTGGGCGGCGCAGATGCCACGGCCACCTTCACGGGCGTGAACCTGCTGATGACCAGCAGCGGCCTGGGCGTCGCCACCGGTAGCGGCGGAGTCGTGACGTTGACCGAGTACTAGGCCCATGGCGGACGCCACCGACCCCATCGACCGGACCTCGCGATCAGGGCTGTGGTTGACGGTGGTGCTGGCGCTGTTGGCTGCGTTACTGGGTTCGTTCAACGGCCTTGGCCGGGTTGACCAGATTCTCTATGATCGCGCCGTCGCGCTGACCGGCCGCGACATGTCGCCCGATATCGTGATCGTAGCGATCGACGACACCAGCATCGAGGCGCTTGGCCGCTGGCCCTGGCGCCGTGCCGTACACGCGGCGTTGCTGGATCGCCTGCAAGGTGCCCGCGCGGTCGGGCTGGACCTGATCTTCGCCGAGCCGGATACCGTCCACCCTGGCGACGACGCCATCCTGGCCGACAGCATCCGGCGCAACGGCCACACGGTGCTGCCCGTGGTGCTGGACCGGCTGGTCTACCCATCTTCCATCAGCACCCCCATTCCCATCCTGGCCCAGGCCGCGGCCGGAAGCGGCTTCATCAACGCCAGCATGGATGCCGACGGCGTGTTGCGATCGGCGGTGCTGACCGTCGGGTTTGCCGGCGAACACTGGCGCCACTTTGCACTGAGCATGCTCGACGTTGGCGGACAGGCGGCCTTGGGCGAGAACCTGCTGCGACGCGCCCGGCCGGACGGCAGCATCCTGATCCCTTACGCGGGCCCCGCCGCCCACACGCAGGCGGTGTCCTATCTTTCCGTGTTGCGCGGGGACGTGCCGCCCGAGCAGTTGCGTGGCAAATACGTATTGGTGGGCGCATGGGCGACCGGCCTGGGCGATGCCTACACCACGCCGGTTTCGCACGAGGTCAGCGGCATGCCCGGCGTGGAAATCATCGCCAACCTCTTGCAAGCGGCCAACGACGACATCGCCTTTCAACCACCCGCCCCCTGGCTCAACGCCCTGTTTTCCGCCCTGCCCGTACTGCTGGCCTGCCTGGCGCTGTGGCGGCTGTCGCCGAACCAGGCGCTGCTGGTCAACATCGCCCTGCTGGCCGTGGTGCTGATATCCAGCCTGCTGCTACTGGGCCATAGCTACCTGTGGTTTGCACCGACTGCGGCGTTGGTGGGCGTGGCGCTGTGCTACCCCCTGTGGAGCTGGCGCAGCCAGGAGGCCGCCCTGCGCTATATGGACAACGAGCTGCGCCGGCTGCAGCGCGAATACCCGCCGGTGCTGAATGAAGCCCGAGCGCAGTTCAACAGCCCCTCCGCATCGCTGGAAAGCCGCGTCGGAGAGCTGCGCCGAGCCCTGGCGCGCGTACGCAACCTGCGGCGCTTCCTGGCCGACGGCCTGGACGGCATGCCGGATGCAACGCTGGTGTTCGATCAGGAAGGCCGCATGCAATTTCGCAATCAGGCTGCGGTCATGTACTTCCAGCGCCTGGGCATGCGTCCGCCACGCGTCGGCCATCCCGCCACGCACCTGCTCGAGAAGGCCATCAGCGACGACTCGACACGCCAGCGCGTCGCGCAGGTGCTGAGCGGCCAGGGGCCGGCATCAGACCAGTCCCCCTGGAGCGCCGACCTGGAAGTGCGCGATCGCGCCGGCCGCGACCTGATCCTGAAATGCGCGCCGATCCATACCGCCGAGGGCAATTTCGCAGGCACGGTGGCCACGCTGACCGACATATCCGGCATTCGCCACGCCGAACGCCAGCGTGAGGAAACCCTGCGCTTCATTTCGCACGACATGCGTGCACCGCAAAGCTCGATCCTGGCGCTGGTCGAGATGAAACAGGACGACGACTCGGCCTCCGATGAAGACGAAACCATGGCGCGCATCGCAGCGCTGGCAAACCGCACGCTGCATCTGGTCGACGACTTCGTCCACCTCACGCGGGCGGAGTCGATGGCCATCAACGCCGTCGAACTGGACCTGGGCGGTCTGCTGCAGGATGGCGTGGATGAGTTCTGGGCATCGGCGAAAAAGCGCGGCATTGAACTGGTCGTGCGCACACCGCTGCCGGCGGCGTATGTGCGCGGCGACCAGACGCTGCTGATGCGGGCGTTGTGCAACCTGATCGACAATGCCATCAAGTACAGCCCAGCCGGCACCCGCATCGAATGCGGCATCGACGCCGCGCCGGGCTATTGGCGGGCATCGGTACGCGACCACGGCCAAGGCATTGCCCCACAGGACCTGGCTCGGTTATTCGAACCGTTCTCCCGGGTCGGCGTCGATACCAAGACGGATGTGGGTGGCGCAGGCCTGGGCCTGGCATTTGTACGCACCGTGGCGCAACGCCACGGCGGCGAGGTCGAGGTCACCAGCGAACTGGGCGCAGGCTCGATATTTACGCTGCGGTTACCGATGGCGCCTGAAGAAGGCCGTACGAGCTAGCGGCGAACCCGGTAGCGTCCAGGACCGACTGCCGTGCTATTGGAAAACGTGCGAGATGACGGCAGGCTTGCCCGCCTTGACCTCAAGGGTTGCCCGATACGGCGGCAGATCAGCATTGCGCAGCACGACCTGGTACTTGCCGGGGATCAGCCGTACTTCCTTCACCGGCGGGCTGATGCCACGCGCGATGCCGTTGATCCAGACCTCGCCCCAGGGGCGGATATCCAGGCGCACCTGAACCGGCACGGGCTTCGGCTTGGGCGCGTCATCCTGGGCCGCTGCAGCCGGCGGCGCCAACTCGTGCGTGGGCGCGCCACCGCCCGGTCCCGGATCGGCGGGGCCCTGCGCGGGCGGCGTGCTCTCGGGCATCGCACCCGCAGGGCTGGGGGCCCCGGGCGTCGAGCCAGCGGGCCCTGACAGCGAAGGGCCGGATACAGCAGGGCCCGGGGTAACCGTTCCTGGCGCGGCCGCACCAGGAACGGTCGGCGCAGAAGCGAAGGGATCGGGACCCGGCGTGCCCGGATTGGCTGTGCCCGACGCGGCTCCTCGATAGGCGGCCACCGGCAGATCCGGCGACAGCGTCGACCCGCCTGCTGCCGGCGCGGGCTGCACGGCGGGGGGATTGGGCGGCACCACCTCGGAACGGGTGATCAGGGCGTTGGTCGAACCCATGCCGGTATGCACCCAGGCGTAGGTCCCCCCGCCCAGCAATGCGACCACCAAAAGCAACGCCAACAGCGGACGTCCCGCGCCGCGCGGCCGGGTGGCCGCCGCCACGACGGGTGCAGCTGGCGCCGCGGCCACTTCGGCCACCGAGGCCTCGTTGGCGGCCGGCGAGGTTTCGGCATAGGCCGAGATGTCCAGCATGGCGGCCAATTCAGCCAGGGTTTGCGGCCGGTCGGCGGGCAACATCGACAACCCCTGGTCGATCACACCCAAAAAGGCCGGGGTGTACTTGGCCAGGCCCAGCGATGCCAGTGGTTCGTAGTTGTCGGTGGCCCGGCGCTCGGGCGCCGGCGGCGGCCGCTGGCCGAGGACCAGGGCGTGCATGACGGCGCACAGCGCGTAAACGTCAGTCCAGGGGCCACGCGGCCACTCGGCCGAATCGGTGTAAAGCTCGAAGGGGGCGAATCCCGGTGCCGGCGTGACGCCCGCGCGGCGGGATCGCGGCACGGCCAGTTCGGGCAGCAAATGCGCACGGGCGCCTTCGTCCATGCCAACCGTGTCCACCGAAATGTCGCCGCATATTTCACCTTGCGCGTGCAGGCCCATCAGCGACGGCAGTAAATCCGACAGCAATCGCTTGATGCGCGCCTCCGGCACGCCGCCCGCCGCGCTGGCGGCGATGGCGCTCAAAGGGCGCAAGGCTAGCGGCGCAGCCCCGGAAAACGGGCTACGCGGCGTGTGCAGGCCGACGGATGAAGACATATTCAAAATACTGCGAAGACGGTCGCAAGAGGGGTTCTGGGCTGATAACCGGATATTATCCAATCCGTTACGCAAGGACATTGCCGAAAATGTCCGAGCGCATCAGGCTGTGGCACGATAGCGTATCGCCAAATTCCCTTGATTCGTTGAACGCCTATGAAAATTCGCCTCTTCGGCACCATGATTGGCTTATCTGCAGTCCTGGCGGGCTGCGCTGGCCTGCCTTCCGCCGCCCCTGAAAAGCCGCCCACCCCCGAAGCGCTGCAACAGTTGCAGGACGTCCGTGACCAGTACAGCGCCGGCCACTACGGCGAAGTCATCCGGCGGGTGGCCAAGTCCGACGAGCTGGCGGCATCCAGCAGGGCCGTGCGCATTGAAGCCTACAAGCTGCAGGCGTTCAGCTACTGCGTCAGCCGTTATTCCCAGCTTTGCGAAGACAGCTTCGCCCGCATCCTGCAATTGGACCCGGCTTTCGAACTGGCCCCCAACGAGGCCGGTCACCCCGCCTGGGGTCCGGCGTTCCAGCGCGCCAAGAGCCAATCAGCCAAGTAAGGTGCAACGCCCGTCTCCAGCCAAAAAAAAGGCCGCTGATTCGCATCAGCGGCCTTTTTGCTTCTGGCCTCCCCCGCCAGGACGGCGCGGGGGATTTTCCGGACGGGCCGATTACTCGGCGGCGTCGTCGCTGCCCACGTCGAGCGACGGGACATCGGCGTCCGAGCCCACCGTGACCGGCGAGTCTTCGAACGGGTTGGCCAGTTGGCGAGCGGCTTCGCGTTCCGCCGCCTCCAGCGCTTCCTTGTCGCGACGGGCGTGGTGGTACGCCAGGCCGGTACCCGCCGGGATCAGGCGGCCGACGATGACGTTTTCCTTCAGGCCACGCAGGTCGTCGCGCTTGCCCATGATGGCGGCTTCGGTCAGGACACGCGTGGTTTCCTGGAACGAAGCAGCCGAGATGAACGAGTCGGTCGACAGCGAGGCCTTCGTGATACCCAGCAGCACGTTGTCGTACGTCGCCGGACGCTTGTCTTCAGCGTTGACGCGGTCGTTCTCGTTCAGCAGCTCGGAGCGCTCGACTTGCTCGCCCGGGATGAACTCGGTGTCGCCCGCATCGACGATGTTCACACGGCGCAGCATCTGACGAACAATCACTTCGATGTGCTTGTCGTTGATCTTCACGCCCTGCAGACGGTAAACGTCCTGCACTTCGTCGACGATGTACGTCGCCAGCTTCTCGATGCCTTGCAGGCGCAGGATGTCGTGGGGATCGGCCGGGCCGTCCACGATCATTTCGCCCTTGTTCACCACCTGGCCGTCGTGCACCAGAACCTGCTTTTCCTTCGGAATCAGGAACTCGTGGCTCACGCCTTCCAGGTCGGTGATGACCAGACGCTGCTTGCCCTTGGTGTCCTTGCCGAACGAAACCGTACCGGTGACGTCGGCGAGCATGCCGGCATCCTTCGGCGAACGGGCTTCGAACAGTTCGGCCACACGCGGCAGACCGCCGGTAATGTCGCGGGTCTTTTGCGATTCTTGCGGAATACGCGCCAGAACTTCACCCACGGCAACCTGCTGGCCGTCACGCACGGTAATCAGCGCACCCACCGGGAACGAGATGTTCACCGAGTGATCGGTGCCGGCGATCTTGACGTCTTCGCCGTTCTCGTTGGCCAGCTTGATCTGCGGACGCATGACGATCTTGCCGCCACGGGTCTTGGGCGTGATGACGACGAGCGTCGACAGGCCGGTGACCTCGTCCACCTGCTTGGCAACGGTCACGCCTTCTTCGATGTTCTCGAAGCGCACGGCGCCACCGTATTCCGACACGATCGGACGGGTCAGCGGGTCCCACGTAGCCAGGCGAGCGCCGGCCTTCACGGCCTCGCCATCGCCCACCAGCACGGTCGCGCCGTACGGGATCTTGTGGCGTTCGCGTTCGCGGCCGTTGTCGTCGAAGATCGCCAGTTCGCCCGAGCGCGAAATCGCAACGCGTTCGCCCTTGGCGTTGGTGACGTAGCGCATCGTGCTGGCAAAGCCGACCACGCCGCTGGACTTGGTTTCCACCGCGCTGGCCAGGGCCGAACGCGATGCCGCGCCACCGATGTGGAACGTACGCATCGTGAGCTGCGTGCCCGGTTCACCGATGGACTGGGCGGCGATAACGCCCACCGCTTCGCCCTGGTTGACCGGCGAGCCGCGGCCGAGGTCGCGGCCGTAGCAGTGTGCGCACAGACCGTGACGCGTTTCGCACGTCAGCGGAGTGCGGACCTTGACTTCGTCCACGCCGATGCGGTCGATCATGTCGACCATGTCTTCGTCCAGCAGGGTGCCGGCGGTGATGGCCGTTTCCTGCGTGTCCGGGTTGACGATGTCCACGGCAGCCACGCGGCCCAGGATACGGTCACGCAACGGCTCGATGACTTCGCCGCCTTCCACCAGGGCCTTCATGTTGTAGCCCTGCGACGTACCGCAATCGTCCTCGGTGATCACCAAGTCTTGCGTCACGTCGACCAGACGACGGGTCAGGTAGCCCGAGTTTGCGGTCTTCAGTGCCGTATCGGCCAGACCCTTACGCGCACCGTGAGTGGAGATGAAGTACTGGAGTACGTTCAGGCCTTCACGGAAGTTTGCGGTAATGGGCGTTTCGATAATGGAACCGTCCGGCTTGGCCATCAGGCCGCGCATACCGGCCAGCTGGCGGATCTGGGCGGCCGAACCGCGGGCGCCCGAGTCAGCCATCATGTAGATGGAGTTGAACGATTCCTGGCGCACTTCTTCGCCGTGACGGTTGATCACGGGCTCGGTGGCCAGTTGTTCCATCATCGCCTTGCCGACCTTGTCGCCAGCCTTGCCCCAGATGTCCACCACGTTGTTGTAGCGTTCCTGGGACGTGACCAGACCCGACGAGTACTGCTTGTCGATTTCCTTCACTTCACGGCTGGCTTCGGCCAGGATGCCTTCCTTGGCCGTCGGGATCAGCATGTCGCCCATGGCGATGGAGATACCGCCGCGCGTGGCCAGCTTGAAACCGGACTGCATCAGCTTGTCAGCGAAGATCACCGTGTCGCGCAGGCCGCAACGGCGGAACGACTGGTTGATCAGGCGCGAGATTTCCTTCTTCTTCAGCGCCTTGTTCAGGACGGTGAAGGGCAGGCCCTTGGGCAGGATCTCGGACAGCAGCGCGCGGCCGACCGTCGTTTCGTGACGGCGGATGACCGGTTGCCATTCGCCTGCTTCGTCGCGCTCGTGCTCTTTCAGACGCACGGTGATGCGGGTTTGCAGTTCGACTTCGCCGTTGTCGTAGGCACGCTGCACTTCAGCGACGTCGGTGAAGAAAATGCCTTCGCCCTTGCCGTTGATGCGCTCGCGCGTCGTGTAGTACAGACCCAGCACGATATCCTGGGACGGCACGATCGACGGTTCGCCGTTAGCCGGGAACAGCACGTTGTTCGAGGCCAGCATCAGCGTACGTGCTTCGAGCTGGGCTTCCAGCGACAGCGGCACGTGGACAGCCATCTGGTCACCGTCGAAGTCGGCGTTGAACGCCGCGCAAACCAGCGGGTGCAGCTGGATGGCCTTGCCTTCGATCAGGACCGGCTCGAACGCCTGGATGCCCAAACGGTGCAGCGTAGGCGCACGGTTCAGCATGACCGGGTGTTCACGGATGACTTCTTCCAGGATGTCCCAGACCACCGGTTCCTGGCTTTCCACCAGCTTCTTGGCAGCCTTGATGGTCGTGGCCAGGCCCATCATCTCCAGTCGATTGAAGATGAACGGCTTGAACAGTTCCAGGGCCATCAGCTTGGGCAGGCCGCACTGGTGCAGCTTGAGCTGCGGACCCACCACGATGACCGAACGGCCCGAGTAGTCGACGCGCTTGCCCAGCAGGTTCTGACGGAAACGACCGCTCTTGCCCTTGATCATGTCGGCCAGGGACTTGAGCTGGCGCTTGTTGGCGCCGGTCATGGCCTTGCCGCGGCGACCGTTGTCCAGCAGCGAGTCAACGGCTTCCTGCAGCATCCGCTTTTCGTTGCGCAGGATGATTTCCGGCGCCTTGAGCTCCAGCAGGCGCTTCAAGCGGTTGTTGCGGTTGATGACGCGGCGGTACAGGTCGTTCAGGTCGGAGGTCGCGAAGCGGCCGCCGTCCAGCGGCACCAGCGGACGCAGGTCCGGCGGCAGCACGGGCAGCACTTCCATGACCATCCACTCGGCCTTGATGCCCGACTTCTGGAAGCCTTCCAGCACCTTCAGGCGCTTGGAGATCTTCTTGATCTTGGCTTCCGAGCTGGTGGCCTTCAGTTCGCCGCGCAGCGTTTCCACTTCGCGGTCGATGTCGATGGTGCGCAGCAGTTCACGCACGGCTTCGGCGCCCATCAGGGCACGGAAGTCGTCGCCGTATTCTTCGGTCTTGGCGAGGAAATCGTCATCCGACATGATCTGGCCGCGCTTGAGCGGCGTCATGCCAGGTTCGATCACGCACCAGGCTTCGAAGTACAGCACGCGTTCGATGTCGCGCAGGGTCATGTCGAGCACCATGCCCAGACGCGACGGCAGGCTCTTCAGGAACCAGATGTGCGCGACGGGGCTGGCCAGCTCGATGTGGCCCATGCGTTCACGGCGAACCTTGGCAACGGTAACTTCAACGCCGCACTTTTCGCAGATCACGCCACGATGCTTCAGGCGCTTGTACTTGCCGCACAGGCACTCGTAGTCTTTGATCGGGCCAAAGATCTTGGAGCAGAACAGGCCGTCGCGCTCGGGCTTGAACGTGCGGTAGTTGATGGTCTCGGGCTTGCGAACTTCGCCGTAGGACCACGAACGGATCTTCTCGGGCGAGGCGATGCCGATCTTGATGGCATCGAATTGCTCGTCTTGCGAGACTTGCTTAAAGAGGTCGAGTAGCGCTTTCATTAGTTACGCTCCAAATCCATGTCCAGGGCCAACGAGCGGATTTCCTTGACCAGCACGTTGAACGATTCCGGCATGCCGGCGTCGATGACGTGGTCGCCCTTGACGATGTTTTCGTATACCTTGGTACGGCCGGTGATGTCGTCGGACTTCACCGTCAGCATTTCCTGCAGGGTGTAGGCGGCGCCGTAAGCTTCCAGCGCCCACACTTCCATTTCCCCGAAACGCTGGCCGCCGAACTGCGCCTTGCCGCCCAGCGGCTGCTGGGTAACGAGCGAGTACGGACCGGTCGAACGCGCGTGCATCTTGTCGTCGACCAAGTGGTGCAGCTTCAGGTAGTGCATGTAGCCGACGGTGACGGGACGCTCGAACTTCTCGCCGGTGCGGCCGTCGTACAGCCACGCCTGCGTACGCGAAGGCGTCAGGGCCATGCGCTTGGCGACGTCGTCCGGATAGGCCAGTTCCAGCATCGTGGTGATTTCCTCTTCGGTCGCGCCGTCGAAGACGGGCGTCGCGAACGGCACGCCGTTCTTGAGGTTCTGGGCCATTTCCATGACTTCTTCGTCGGTCAGCTCGTCGATGCGTGCACCCGTACCGGTCGTGTTGTAGACCTTGTCCAGGTAGGCGCGAACGTTCTTGACCTGCGCAGTGCGCTCGTCGCGCAGCAGATCGGCAATGCGGTGGCCCACGCCCTTGGCAGCCCAGCCCAAGTGCACTTCCAGCACCTGGCCGACGTTCATCCGCGAGGGCACGCCCAGCGGGTTCAGAACGATGTCGGCCGGCGTGCCGTCAGCCATGTGCGGCATGTCTTCCACCGGGGTGATGCGCGAGACCACACCCTTGTTACCGTGACGGCCTGCCATCTTGTCACCAGGCTGCAGACGACGCTTCACGGCCAGGTAGACCTTGATCATCTTCAGCACGCCCGGGGGCAGCTCGTCGCCTTGCGTCAGCTTCTTGCGCTTCTCTTCGAAGGCCAGATCGAACTGGTGACGCTTCTGCTCGAGCGATTCCTTGGCCTGTTCCAGCACCACGGCATGCGGCTCGTCGGCCAGGCGGATGTCGAACCACTGCCAGCGGTCCAGATCAGCCAGGTAAGCCTTGGTGATCGTGGCGCCCTTGGCCAGCTTGCGCGGGCCGCCGTTGACGGTCTTGTTGACCAGCATCTTTTCGATACGGTCGAACTGGTCGTTTTCAACGATGCGCAGCTGGTCGTTCAGGTCCTGGCGATAGCGGCGCAGTTCATCGTCGATGATGGACTGGGCGCGCTTGTCGCGCACGATGCCTTCGCGCGTGAACACTTGCACGTCGATCACGGTGCCGGTCATGCCCGAAGGCACGCGCAGCGAGGTGTCCTTAACGTCGGACGCCTTTTCACCGAAGATGGCGCGCAGCAGCTTTTCTTCCGGCGTCAGCTGGGTTTCGCCCTTGGGCGTGACCTTGCCGACCAGCACGTCGTCGGCGCTGACTTCGGCGCCGATGTACGTGATGCCCGAATCGTCCAGGCGGTTCAGTTGCGTCTCAGCCAGGTTGCTGATGTCGCGCGTGATTTCCTCAGGACCGAGCTTCGTGTCGCGAGCCACGACCGTCAGTTCCTCGATGTGCACCGAGGTGTAGCGATCGTCGGCAACAACCTTTTCGGAGATCAGGATCGAGTCTTCGAAGTTGTAGCCGTTCCAGGGCATGAACGCGATCAGCATGTTCTGACCCAGGGCGAGTTCGCCCAGGTCGGTCGATGCGCCGTCGGCCAGCACGTCACCCTTGGCGACCTTGTCGCCACGCTTGACGATAGGACGCTGGTTGATGTTCGTGTTCTGGTTGGAACGCGTGTACTTGATCAGGTTGTAGATATCGACACCGACTTCGCCGGCGACGTTTTCTTCGTCGTTCACGCGGATAACCACGCGTTCGGCGTCGACGTGATCGACCAGGCCGCCACGCAGCGCCTGCACCGTGGTGCCCGAGTCAACGGCCACGGTGCGCTCGATACCCGTACCCACGACCGGCTTTTCCGGGCGCAGGCAAGGCACGGCCTGACGTTGCATGTTGGCGCCCATCAGTGCGCGGTTCGCGTCGTCGTGCTCCAGGAACGGAATCAGCGAGGCAGCAACCGACACGATCTGCGACGGGGCAACGTCCATGTAGTGCACGTTGGCCGGGGCGGTCAGCATGGTTTCGCCAGCCTCACGGCAAGCGACCAGGTCGTCCACGAACTTGCCTTCTTCGTCGAGCGCGGCGTTAGCCTGCGCAATGACATAGTGGCTTTCTTCGATGGCCGACAGGTAATCGATCTGTTCGCTGACGCGACCGTCGATGATCTTGCGATAAGGCGTTTCCAGGAAGCCGTACTCGTTCAAGCGAGCGTACAGCGCCATGGAGTTGATCAGGCCGATGTTCGGGCCTTCCGGCGTTTCGATCGGGCACACGCGGCCGTAGTGGGTCGGGTGCACGTCGCGGACTTCGAAGCCGGCGCGCTCGCGGGTCAGGCCGCCCGGGCCCAGTGCGGAAACACGACGCTTGTGCGTGATTTCCGACAGCGGGTTGGTCTGGTCCATGAACTGCGACAGCTGGCTCGAACCGAAGAACTCCTTGATGGCAGCCGAGATCGGCTTGGAGTTGATCAGGTCGTGCGGCATCAGGTTTTCGGTCTCGGCCTGGCCCAGACGTTCCTTGACGGCGCGTTCGACACGCACGAGGCCGGCGCGGAACTGGTTTTCGGCCAGTTCGCCCACGCAACGCACGCGACGGTTGCCCAAGTGATCGATGTCATCGATCTGGCCACGACCGTTACGCAGCTCGACCAGCACCTTGATGGTTTCAAGGATGTCTTCGTTGGTCAGCGTCATCGGGCCGGTGATGTCTTCACCACGGCCCAGACGGCTGTTGACCTTCATGCGGCCGACGCGCGACAGATCGTACGTTTCTTCGCTGTAGAACAGACGCTGGAACAGCGCTTCCACGGCTTCTTCGGTGGGCGGTTCGCCAGGACGCATCATGCGGTAGATGGCAACGCGCGCGGCCATCTGGTCGGCGGTTTCATCGGTGCGCAGCGTTTGCGAGATGTACGGGCCGCGGTCCAGGTCGTTCGTGTAGAGCGTCTGGATGTCGTGCACGTTGGCGGCGCGCAGGGCGCCCAGCACGCTTTCCGTGATCTCGTCGTTGGCGTTGGCGATGACTTCGCCGGTATCCGCATCAACGATGTTCTTGGCCAGCACGCGGCCGTACAGGAAGTCTTCCGGCACGGAGATGCGCTGGATGCCACCGGCAGCCAGGTCGCGCAGATGCTTGGCGTTGATGCGCTTGTCTTTTTCGACAATCACCTTGCCCGAGCGGTCAGCGATGTCGAAACGGGCCATTTCGCCCTTCCAGCGCTCAGCCACGAATTCCATCATGGCGCCTTCGCTCTTCAATTCGAAGTTGTCGAAATCGAAGAAGTTGGCCAGGATGGATTCCGGCGTCATGCCGATGGCCTTGCACAGGATCGTGACAGGCATCTTGCGACGACGGTCGACACGGAAGAACAGGACGTCCTTGGGGTCGAATTCAAAGTCCAGCCACGAGCCGCGGTAAGGAATCACGCGGGCCGAGAACAGGAGCTTGCCCGAGCTGTGCGTCTTGCCGCGGTCGTGTTCGAAGAACACGCCCGGCGAGCGGTGCAGCTGGGACACGATGACACGCTCGGTGCCATTGATGACGAACGAACCGGTGCCGGTCATGAGCGGAATTTCGCCCATGTAGACTTCCTGTTCCTTCACTTCCTTGACGGTGGGCTTGCTGACTTCGCGGTCAAGCAGCACCAGGCGGACCTTGGCTCGCAGGGGCGAGGCATAGGTCAAACCACGTTGCTGACATTCCTTGACATCGAACACCGGTTCGCCGAGCACATAGCTCACGAACTCCAAGCGCGCCATACCGTTGTGACTAACGATCGGGAAAATCGACGAAAACGCCGCCTGCAAACCGTCGGCTACGCGATCGGACGGGGCGGTATCCGCCTGCAGGAAAGTTAGGTAGGATTGAAGCTGTGTCGCCAACAGGAAGGGAACGTTTTGAACGTCTTCACGCTTGGCGAAGCTTTTGCGGATGCGCTTTTTTTCGGTGTACGAGTAAGGCATGAGCACTCCGACTCGAGGTTGCATGGGCCGTCAACCACGGCCCCAGGTGATACGACTCCAGGAAACCCCTCTGAAAGGGCATGACCCCAGCAGGGGTTTCCTGGAAACGCAAAAGCCCGGGGACTGCAAACTGCGCTGTCCCCGGGCAAATTGACGCAGGTCTTACTTGACTTCGACCTTGGCGCCAGCTTCTTCCAGCTTCTTCTTGGCGGCTTCGGCGTCAGCCTTGGCCACAGCTTCCTTGACGGGCTTCGGAGCGCCGTCGACCAGGTCCTTGGCTTCCTTCAGACCCAGACCGGTCAGCTCGCGCACGGCCTTGATGACGCTAACCTTGTTGGCGCCAGCTTCGGTCAGAACGACGGTGAACTCGGTTTGCTCTTCAGCAGCGGCGGCAGCGCCACCAGCAGCGGGAGCAGCGACAGCGACAGCGGCGGCAGCAGCCGACACGCCGAACTTCTCTTCCATTTCCTTGATCAGCTCGGACAGCTCGAGCACGGTCATGCCAGCGATGGCGTCAAGGATTTCAGCTTTGTTAAGTGCCATTTTTCAGAACTCCAAAAATTTTGGTAATGCCAGGGTTTGGGTGTCGCTCGGTCGTTCAGCGAATTCCGTGAAGGTGGGCGATTAAGCCGCTGCCTTCTGGTCGCGCACGGCGGCGAGGCCACGGGCGAACTTGGTCGGAACTTCGTTGAGCGTACGCACGAATTGCGCGATGGGGGCTTGCATGGTGCCCAGCAGTTTCGACAGCAACTCTTCGCGCGAGGGCATGGTGGCCAGGGCCTTCACACCTTCTTGGTTCAGCAGGCTGTTGGGCAGAGCGCCCGCCTTGATGACCAGCTTGTCGTTGCTTTTCGCGAAACCTGCGAGGACCTTGGCCGCCGTAACCGGATCAGCGCTGATGCCATAGATCAGCGGACCGGTCAGTTGCTCAGCCAACGGCTCGAAAGCCGTGCCGGCAACAGCACGACGGGCCAGCGAGTTCTTCAGAACACGCAGATACACGCCCGATTCACGCGCAGTTTTGCGCAGTACGGTGACAGAGGCGACGTCCAGACCACGGTACTCGGCGATAACAATCGATTGTGCCTTGGCCACTTCGGCCGAGACTTCCTCGATTACCACCGCTTTCTCTTGACGATTGAGACTCACGGTTTGAACACTCCATCAAAAGACGCTTGGGGCCTAAGCCTTGCGCGTCAACCGAATGCGGCGCCTGGTCGAGTTCTTCGGGTAAAGAAATCTTCCTGGGGACGCCGTCTACGCTGGATCCGAACTTTGCGAGCTTCGGGATTAAGCGGGGCAGCGGGGGAACTGCTTCAAGTGGAAGGAGAACCTTCGCACTGCCCTGCTCCAGCGGTCTTTGACAGCAACATCCGGAGGAATCCGGATGCAGCCCAAAGTACGTTTACTGCTGTTGGCTTAGTTGGAAGCCGACAGCGAGGCAATTTCCACGCGTGCACCGCCGCCCATCGTGGACGAAACGGCCAGCTTGCGCAGGTAAATGCCCTTGGACGCGGCGGGACGAGCCTTTTGCAGGGCGTCGACCAGAGCGGCCAGGTTGGTTTGCAGCTGTTCCACGCCGAACGACGCACGGCCGATCGTTGCGTGGATGATGCCGGCCTTGTCGGTACGGTACTGAACCTGACCGGCCTTGGCGTTCTTGACAGCGGTGGCGACATCGGGCGTCACGGTGCCGACCTTCGGGTTCGGCATCAGGCCACGGGGACCCAGGATCTGGCCCAGGGCACCCACGACACGCATCGTGTCGGGCGAGGCGATGACGACGTCGAAGTCCATCTGACCGGCCTTGATCGCGTCTGCCAGGTCATCCAGACCGACGATGTCGGCGCCGGCGGCCTTGGCGGCTTCAGCCTTGTCGCCTTGGGCGAACACGGCCACGCGGACCGACTTGCCGGTACCGGCGGGCAGCACGACCGAGCCGCGGACCAGTTGGTCCGACTTCTTCGGGTCGATGCCGAGCTGCACGGCCACGTCAATGGATTCATTGAACTTGGCGACAGCGGTTTCCTTGACCAGGGTCAGGGCTTCAGCGACCGGGTACAGCTTGGTGCGGTCGATCTTTTGTGCAATGGCGGCGGCGCGCTTGGACAGTTTTGCCATGATTAGATCCCCTCAACCGTGATGCCCATGCTGCGGGCGCTGCCAGCGATCGTGCGGACGGCGGCGTCCAGATCAGCGGCGGTCAGATCGGGGCCCTTGGCCTTGGCGATTTCTTCAGCCTGGGCGCGGGTCAGCGTGCCGACCTTGTCGGTATGCGGCTTGGACGAACCCTTTTGCACACCGGCGGCCTTCTTGATGAGGACCGTCGCGGGCGGGGTCTTCATGATGAAGGTGAAGCTCTTGTCGGCGAAAGCGGTGATCACCACCGGAATCGGCAGACCAGGCTCCATGCCTTGGGTCTTGGCGTTGAACGCCTTGCAGAATTCCATGATGTTCAGGCCACGCTGACCCAGGGCCGGGCCAATCGGGGGGGAGGGGTTAGCCTTACCAGCCGGTACTTGCAGCTTGATAAAGCCGACGATCTTCTTCGCCATGCTTTGCTCCTTGCGGGTTATATCGCCCTAGCGCAAAGGCCAGGGCTCCCCGGGGTTTGAAATCAGGTCTTTTCGACCTGGCTGAAATCGAGTTCGACGGGCGTGGCACGACCGAAAATCGTGACCGACACGCGAACCTTGCTCTTTTCGTAGTTGACTTCTTCGACGTTGCCGTTGAAGTCCGCAAACGGACCTTCCTTGACCCGAACCATCTCGCCCACTTCGAACAGGATCTTGGGGCGGGGTTTCTCGACACCCTCTTCCATCTGGGAGAGGATCTTTTCGACTTCCTTTTCGGAAATCGGGGTCGGACGATTGCCCGAGCCACCCAAAAAGCCGGTGACTCGGTTGGTGTTCTTGACCAAGTGCCACGTTTCGTCGGTCAGGTCCATTTCAACCAGGACGTAACCGGGGAAAATACGGCGCTCGGTGATCGACTTCTGGCCACCCTTGACCTCGACGACTTCCTCGGAGGGCACAAGAATGCGGCCAAAAGACGTTTGCAGGCCCGCGCGCTCGATGCGCTCGTTCAGGGCCTTGTGTACGCTTTTTTCCATGCCGGAGTACACATGGACGACATACCAACGCTTACTCATTCGCCGTCCTTATTTCCAGCCCAACAGCAGGCCGTAGAGAATCCATTCGATGCCCTTGTCGAGCACCCACATGAAAATGCCCATGATCGCCACGAATGCAAAAACGATGCCCGTCATCTGGGTCGTTTCCTTGCGGGTGGGCCACGAGACACGCTTGACTTCGTTGTAGGACTCGCTGGCGAAGCTCAGGGTGCGGCGGCCGGGTTCGCTGAACCAGGCGATCACAGCTGCGATCACGAGGCCGCCAACGAACACGCCGACACGTGCAGGCATCGGTTGCGCGCTAAGCACGGAAAACCCGACGATGCCAGCAATAACGACAAGAACCGCCAGCCCGAGCTTCACCCGGTCGGCGGTACTGGTTACAGTTTCTACGCTGGTATTAGACATATTGCGACGCGAGCCGCCGTGAATGCGTAACTCGCGATGATCTCCCGCGGGTTTATCCTGGCGGTGGCAGGGGCAGTAGGAATCGAACCTACAACCTTCGGTTTTGGAGACCGACGCTCTGCCAATTGAGCTATGCCCCTAAAACACTACACGTGCACTACATTTCAACCACTTTCCGCCAGGGCCATCTGCGTGACGGCTTGCGGAACCGAACATAATACTACTTTTACAGCAAAGATGGATAGAGGGGCTTGAGAGCCCACTCTACCCATCCGGGTATTGCTTACTTCAGGATCTTGGCGACGACGCCGGCGCCGACGGTACGACCGCCTTCACGGATGGCGAAACGCAGACCTTCTTCCATGGCGATCGGGGCCAGCAGCTTGACGGTCATCGTCACGTTGTCGCCC